>NZ_CAXYKL010000257.1:0-19824 GCF_964277725.1 uncultured Novosphingobium sp.
GTCTTGCCGCGCGTGATGAAGACGCGGTCGCCGATTTTTGAGGCGCCGTATACTTTTGCGGCGAAGGCTTCGGGCATGCCGACGCAACCGTGGCTGGCGTAGCCCCATTCCACTTTCGATCCGTGCAGGGTGATGCCGTCGTTCGTCAGCCGCATCATGTAGGGCATGGGCGCGTCGTACAGGTTCGAGACGTGATTGCGATCCTTCTCGGTAATCGGGAACACGCCCAGCGGCGTCGGCTTGTCCTCGGTTCCCAGCAGCACCGCCGCCGCGCCGATCTCATAGCCGGAGCGGAAGATCGAAAGCACGCGTGCGTCCAGGTCCACCGTGATCACGATCGGCCCGGCGGGCACGCCCGCTTCGTCCCAATGCCACTCGCCATACTTGATCGCGCCCTTGATCGGCAGGATGCGCTTGATGACGAAGGGCGTGTCAGCCGCTGCTGCGGGAGAGGGGGTGGTCGAAGCGATAGGGCCGGGGGCAGGAGCAGGGGCCGTCGCTTTGGGGTCGGCAACGCCGGCCGGCGCCTGCGCGATCGCGGCAGGCCGGGCCACCGGCGCCGAGGAGCGCATCCCGCTGGTGGATACCCAGAGCACGCCGCCGATGGCCAGCAGTCCGGCCAGTGCCAATCCGATGAGAATGCGTCCGTTCACGCCTGCCTCGATAGCTGCCAACCGATGAAGAAGTGCTGAAGCCGATATAGCAAGATGCGATGACGTGGCCACCCGGCCTGACGAGCGGGAACCGTCGCTTTTTGCCTGGCAGGCGCTATGAAGCGGATTGGGCACAGCGGTAACGGGCGGCAGGCACTCGCATGATCGGCGATGACACGGCAAGACAGGCCCCGTTCTGGGAGCGCGGCTGGTTCTGGCTGTTGATCGCGGCGGTCTCCACCTTGCCGTTCGTAGTCTCGCCGCTGCCGATGATGCCGGACTACTTCACCCACACCGCCCGCTATCACATCATGAACCATGGCGCGCAGTCCCCGTTCCTCAGCCGATATTTCGACTTTCAGTGGAGCTTGATCGGCAACCTTGGGGTTGACCTGATGATGGTGCCGCTGGGCCTTGTGCTGCCCACGGAGCCGGCGGCGCGCCTGGCCGCTGCGGTGATTTCGCCGCTGACGGTGTGGCTGCGGCAGGTGTTTCACGGGCCGGATGGCAGGCTCTACGCCATCCGGCGGTGAAGGCTCAGGTTAGCTTGGGGTCAACGCCGGGTTCGGCTTTGGCCATCGCCCGTTGGTAGGCCGGTCGCTCGCCGATGCGCTGCAGGTAGGCTTTCAGGTTGGGGAAGCCATCGATGCTGGTCTGGCGAAAGCCCCGCCCGGTGGTGAGCGCGTAACCCATCATGATATCGGCGGTGGTGAGGGCCCGGCCGCCGAAGAAGGGTGCTTCGCCAAGGCGCGTCTCGACCATCTCCCAGCCGCGCCGATCGCGATCCGCCACGAACGGGATCTTGCCCACGGAATCGGTGAAGCCCAGCACCAGTTGCATCATCGCCGTGGCCATGAATGTGCCGTTGGCCCAGTGGAACCAGAACAAGTGGTCGGCAAAGTCGGGGTGATCGGGTGCCGGCACCAGCTTGCCCTGACCGTGGCGCGTGACGATGTAGTCGCAGATCGCGCCGCTTTCGCCCAGCACCAGGTCGCCATCCGTGATGACCGGCGCGATGCCCATCGGGTGCAGCGCCTTATACTCATCGGGCGCCAGGTGATTGTCGGCCCGCCGCTCATAGCGCTTCAGTTCGTAATCCAGCTCCAGCTCCTCGCAGAGCCAGACGATGCGTTCGGACTGGGACTGGCCCAGGTGGTGGACGGTCAGCATGAATGGCTTCTCCCTTATCCGTGCGCGCCGAATTCGTTGGCGATGGCAGTGCCGATCCGCAGCGACAGCGCGTAGGATCGCTCGATCGGTTCGATAAAATCACGATGGATGTGGGCGTAGCCGGTGGCGCTCTCGTCCGGATAATCGCTGGGGGCATCGATCGCGAAATCGTCGATGCTGGCCAGGTGGACCGGAAACGCACGGCGCAGCTGGGCCAGGCCATCCTCGACGCGCAAGGTGAAGAACATCTCCATCACGTCGTCATGACTGATGTCGTTCGCGCGGCTGAATTGTGGGACCATCACCGTGCGCAGGAACATATGCTGAAACAGCGTGAGGCGCAGCGCTTGCAGCGCGCCGATGTTGCGCCGCGTCGCCTCTCGTTCCGGCCGCGAGGAATCCTGCGGCGCGTCGTCCGGGATCATGGTCAGCAGCCGGTGCAGCTTCACCGCATCCACTCGCAGCCGAGAGGCAAGGCGACGGTACACGCCCGCGCGATCGTCCTTGGTGAGATATTCGGCCAGGCGCAGGCAGCCATCTGCGATGCGCTGTTCGTCGCCGCGATAGGGGCGGCTGGACCAGTAGGCGGAGTTGAACAGCTCTCCGAACGCGGCCACCGTCTTGATCGAGGCAAGTGCGTTGGCGGCGCGAACCAGCCGGACGAGCGCCCGGCCTCGCTCGCTATCGCGCAGCAGGGCGGCGATCTCTTCCTGGTTGCCCTCCGCCGCGCTGCCCACGCCGGCGATTACGTTCACCGGATAGCCCAGCTGCTGAAGAATGGCGTTGTGCGGGATCGCGCGGATCTGGCGCAGGCTCATCGTGCGATCGGCGGCAAGGTCGGACTGGCGGCGCGCCTTGCGGCTTCCCGTATCGTTCAGCAGGCCCAGCCCGAAGGCGGTGATCGCGCGGCTGTAGGTGCGGCTTTCCAGATGCGCGTGCTGCGTATCGCGAATGGCGCGATAGAAATCGAGGCTGAGGTCGGTGCGGCGGTAGAACGGGTCAGCTGGAGTGCTGGTATCGGCCTGCCACAGCGGCTGCTCGGTCAGGCGGGTAAGGGTGGCCAGCGCCAGTTCATCAGACCCGAACCACAAGTAGCCATCCCCGCCCTGAAAGCTGACTTCAGGCTCCAGCCGCACACCGGCGCGCAGGAACTTGCGGCGGGCCCAGGGGGACATCTGCCAGTGCAGGCGGTCTTCCATGCTGGAGGGATGACACCCCCGGCCCATCGATTCGCCGCCGGTGTTGAACACCAGCGCGGAAACGTCGGTTAGGCCGTTCGCCACCATCGCTTCGGCAAGGCGGCCCTGCAGCCGCTCGATCGCGAGCGCGGCGGGAATCTGGCCCACGAAACGGCCCGCGTCGGAAAAGCCGGTTTGTATCGCCACGCGGCCCCGGCGGCGGGCGTAGGCGCGATAGGCGGGCTCCGCCAGAACCGCGTCCAGGAACCGGCCGCCATGCTCCAGCGCGGTTTCGGTTTCGAACAAGGGAGAGACATCCACCTTGTCCGCCACCCCGAACATCTCGGCATAGTAAAGCGCGGCCAGCACCGTGGTCGGCTGCTCGCACTCCGCCACCAGCATGCGGATCGGGGCGTCGGCATCGATGTGGCCCAGGATCTGCGCCATGGCGAGGAACTGGCGCACCGCCGTGCTGTTCTCTATCGCCAGCGCGGCGAAGTTGGACCGCAGCGGCTTCACCTCGGCCAGCAGCTCGCGCATCCGCACCAGCGCGGCCTGGCTGGCAAGGTTCAGCGTGCCTTCCGGGTCGATGCGCTGGCGGATCGCGTTCTGCAGCTGGCTGCTGTTCACGCGGAAGTGTATCCAGCCCATGCCCAGGCCATCGGCCCGCATCGCCGCCGCCACGACCAGCAGTTCGCGCGCCACGTCCGTCTCGGCATGGCGCGCCTCGTCTTCCAACTCTGCGATCACGGGCGCGAGGCTGATCAGCTTGTCGGCGTGGTCGGCGGTCAGCGCGTTGGCCGCCTTCGACAAGGCTTCCGGCGCGGAGAGATCGGCGGCGAAGTACTCGGCCATTTCCTGCGTATGAGCACGGGCGCGATCCAGCCGCGCGGCCAGCGATGGCAGCACCGTCTGCAACGCTGCGACATAGCTCGTCAGCCGCAGCGCCTTTTCCTGCAGGCGATAGCGGATCGATGTGGACCACGAGATATCCGTGCGCCCATCCATGTCGTAGCCCACCCAGCTGGCGAAGCGGAACGGCATGGGTTGCAGGCTCTTCCACTTCTTGGGCCAGCGCTGCGCGGCGATGCGGAACAAGTGCGCGTTGATCCGGTCCCGCGCGGCCTGGCCACGGGTGAGGGCGGCCATGGCCTCGTCATGCTCGTAATCCAGCGTGATCGTATCGCGCTGGGCTGGGGCGACGCAGACGCTGGCCTCGCTGAAATCGCCGTTCGACGCGGAAGTGCGCACCGCTTCGGACTGGGCGCGGCTTAGCAGGAAAGTAGGGTGCGCGGTGAAGACGACATGGGCGGCGGGCCGCTGCCAGTGAACGGCGAAGGCGGTGAAATCGTCCTGCGCCGCCAGCGCCTCGATCGCGCTGTCGTTCGCATCGGGGGCGATCGGGCCGGCGATCCGATCCAGCCGCGCGGCGCGCACCCGCAGCCCTTCGCATTCCAGTTCCGCGACGAGAGCCTCGATCGCGTCCAGGCTCAGCGCACCGCTTTCCAGCTTGCGCGAAAGATCGAGGGCCAGCTGGAAGACGGGATTGAACTGCGGGTTCTCCGCCGTCTGTTGATGCAACTGGGCTAGCCGGGTATTGAGATCGGCGATCGTCGGCGCAGCTGTCGCGCTGGGGGGCGTCATCAGCGAGCCAGCCCGGCGGCGGCGCGGGCGCGCGTTTCGATTTGGGCGGTATCGGGGCGCTGTCCCGCCTCGATCTTGGGCACCATCCAGCTACCGCCGACACACAGCACGTTCGGAAGGGCCAGCCATTCCGGCGCGGTGTCCTGGGTGATGCCGCCGGTGGGGCAGAAGCGCACCGACGCGAACGGCCCGGCGATCGCTTTCAGCGCCGGAGTGCCGCCCGAAGCCACGGCGGGGAAGAACTTCAGGCGCGTGAAACCCAGCTCCAGCGCCAGCATGATGTCGGCGGCATTGGCGGTGCCCGGCAGGATCGGCGCGCCGGATCGGGCCATCGCTTCGCCCAGCTTGGGCGTGAGGCCGGGCGAGACGATGAATTCTGCGCCTGCGTCCAGCGCGCGGCCCAGATCATCGGGGTTCAACACCGTGCCCGCGCCGACCACCGCGCCCGGCACTTGCTTCATCACCTTTATCGCATCGATCGCGCAAGGAGTGCGCAGCGTCACTTCCAGCGCCGAAAGGCCGCCCGCCACCAGCGCTTCGGCGATGGGCAGGGCGTGGTCGAGGTCATCGATCACCAGCACCGGGATCACCGGGGCCAGCATCATCACCCGCTCGACCGGGCTGGGGATCGGCGAAAGTTGGGTCACGGCAAATGCTCCCTGGCGAAGGCGGCAGCAGCACCGAACAGGCCGGGCTGCGGATGGATGATGAGCTTGACGGGCATCGCCGCCATCAAGCCCGCGAAACGGCCCTTGGCTTCGAAGCGACGGGCGAAGGCGGAGTTTTTCAAAGCGTCGCGGATGCGGTAGCCCAGGCCGCCTGCGACCACGACCCCGGTGGCGCCATGCGCCAGGGCAAAGTCACCCGCCGCGCTGCCCAGCGCCATGCAGAAGCGGTCGACCGCCGCGGCGGCAAGGCTGTCCGAGCCGTCGGTGCCTGCGGTCCACAACTCGACATCGCCGCGTTCCAGCACCGCGCGGCCCTCGAGGTTGGCCAGCGCCTGATAGATATCGACGATCGCGGGGCCGGAGACCACGCGTTCCACCGAGACGCGGTTGTGCCGCTGGCGCAGGCGCGCCAGGATGGCGTCCTCGATCACATCGTGCGGGGCGAAATCGATGTGGCCGCCCTCGGTCGACTGCACATGATAGCCCGCAGGATTGTGCAGGAGCATGGCGACGCCCAGCCCGGTGCCGGGGCCGATCACGGTGATCGCGCCTTGATCGGGCAGCGGCACGTCCGGTCCGCACAAGTGTAGCAGATGCGCGGCGTCGGCCCGCGCCACGGCATGGCCCACCGCGCCGAAATCGTTGACCAGGGTATAGCGGCTGACGCCCAACTTCTCGGGGATCAGGGCAGGGCGGATCACCCAGGGATTGTTGGTGAAGCGGATCACCTCCCCGCCGACCGGACCGGCGATCGCAATCGCCACGCTATCGGGCACGACGCCGCCCTGGCGCGCGCGGAAATCCTCCCACGCGGTCTGGAAGCTTGCGTGATCCTTGGTGTGCAGCGTCTGCGGCTCACCCAGCGTGATCGCACCGTCATCGGCGATGGTGGCGATGGCGAAGCGGGCATGGGTGCCGCCGATATCCACGGTGACGAGCTGGATCATGCGGGCACTCCCGGTCCGTCGCAGACGAACGGAGGTAGGTTGATGCCTGCTTTCGTCATGGCCTTCCCGATCACAGTCCCGCCATCTCCAGCATGGCGGAGGCGCCTTGCTCCGCCCCGCTGGCGCCGGCGCGGAACATGGCGAAGAGTTCGCGGCCCATGCCCAGTTCCGGCACCGGTGGCTGTGCCGGTTCGCGGTTCGACAAGTCGGCAGTGGTGGAAAGCGTACCGTCGTCGGCGGAGAGGCGCACGATGTCCCCATCGCGCAAGTAGGCCAGCGGGCCCCACTCACCGTTCTTGGCCAGTGCCTCGGGCGTCACGTGGATCGCGGCGGGCACCTTGCCGCTGGCGCCGGACATCCGGCCATCGGTGACGAGCGCCACCTTGTGTCCGCGATCCTGCAGCACGCCCAGCGGCGGTGTCAGCTTGTGCAGTTCTGGCATGCCATTGGCGCGGGGGCCCTGGAAGCGGACGACCACCACGACGTCGCGATCAAGCTCTCCCGCCGCGAACGCCTTTGAGACAGCTTCCTGCGTGTCGAACACGCGGGCCGGGGCCTCGATCGTCCAACGCTGCGCATCGACGGCGCTGGTCTTGAACGTAGCGCGGCCCAGGTTGCCCTCTACCAGTCGCATGCCGCCATCGGGCTGGAAGGGCGTAGCTACCGGGCGCAGCATGGTCTCGTCACGCGCGACCACGGGGGCATCGCGCCAGACCAGCGCTTCGCCCTCCAGATGGGGCTCGCGCGCATAGTCGGCCATGCCGCCCTCGGCTACGGTCAGGATATCGCCGTGGGCCAGGCCCGCACCCAACAATTCGCGGATGACATAGCCCATGCCGCCCGCTGCGTGGAAATGGTTCACATCGCCAGAGCCGTTGGGATAAACACGCGCGATCAGCGGCACCGCGCCCGAAAGCTCGTCCAGATCTTCCCAGTCGATCAGGATGCCCGCCGCCCGTGCCATCGCCGGCAAGTGGATCGCGTGATTGGTCGACCCGCCCGTCGCCAGCAGGCCGACGCACGCATTCACGATCGCCTTTTCATCCACGACATGCGCCATGGGCCGGAAGTCATCGCCCTTGCGACCGATCGCGGCGAGGCGATGCACGGCCGCGCGAGTCAGCGCCTGGCGCAGCGGCGTGCCGGGGTTGACGAAGGCGGAGCCGGGGACGTGAAGACCCATCATCTCCATCATCATCTGGTTGGAATTGGCGGTGCCATAGAACGTGCAGGTGCCCGGCGAGTGATAGCTGCCGCTTTCGCTCTCCAGCAGTTCGGCGCGGCCCACCTTACCCTCGGCATAGAGCTGGCGGGTCTTCTGCTTTTCCTTGTTGCTGATGCCGCTGGGCATCGGCCCGGCGGGCACGAACACGGCGGGCAGGTGGCCGAACCGCAACGCCCCGATCACCAGGCCGGGGACGATCTTGTCGCAAATCCCCAGCATCGCCATGCCGTCGAACATCGCATGGCTGAGCGCCACGGCGGTGGAAAGCGCGATGGCGTCGCGGCTGAACAGGGACAGTTCCATCCCTGCGAACCCCTGGGTCACGCCGTCGCACATCGCCGCCACGCCGCCCGCCACTTGCGCCGTCGCGCCTACTTCGCGCGCAAACAGCTTCATCTGCTCGGGGTAGCGGCCATAGGGCTGATGGGCCGAGAGCATGTCGTTATAGGCGGTGACGATGCCGATGTTCGGCCCGCGCTGGGTGGCGATGCTGGCCTTGTCCTCCCCGGCGGCGGCGAAGCCATGCGCCAGGTTGGAGCACGAAAGGAACCCACGATCGGAGAACGCATCGCTCTCCCGCTGGATCAGATCGAGATAGCGGGCGCGGCTATCGCGGGATCGCGCCACGATACGCTCGGTCACGCGGGCGACCACGGGGGAAAGTTCGGTCATTGGTCCTGCTCGTTGTTTGCCGAGACGATCACTCGCACCGTAACCGGGCGGGGGATCAGCGGCCCGGTCATTCGTGCCATGTCACACCGTCGCGCTCAGCCAGGGCGATCGCGGCGGATGGCCCCCAGCTTCCTGCGGTATAAGTCTTGGGCTCCAGTCCCTGTTCCTCCCAAAGTGCCCGCACTTTGTCGATCCAGTCCCACTGGGCTTCCACTTCATCGCGCCGGACGAACAAGGTCTGGTCGCCCTCGATCAGATCGAGCAGCAGCCGTTCGTAGGCGATGCGGCGCTGCGGGCCGGAGAACGCCTCGGGCATCGCGATGTCCAGCGGCACGGGCCGCAGGCGCAGACCGTCGCGATCGAGACCGGGCACTTTAGCCATCAGGCTGAGCTGGATGTCTTCGGACGGCTGGATGCCGATCACCAAGCGGTTGGGCACCGTCTTCGCGCCGCGCCCGGAGAAGATCGAGTGGGGCACCGGCTTGAACTGCACCACGATCTCGGTGGTGCGGTTGGGCAATCGCTTTCCGGTGCGCAAGTAGAACGGCACGCCCTTCCACCGCCAGCAATCGAGGTGGGCCTTGATCGCCACGAACGTCTCGGTGGCGGAATCCTTGCCCAGTTCGTCGTCATAGCCGGGCACGGCCTTGCCCGCGATCGCGCCCGAGCGGTACTGGCCGGTCACCACTTCCTCGGGGGCGACCGCGCGCAGCGATCGCAGGACTTTCACCTTTTCGTCACGCACTTCGGTTGCGCCATAGCGGACGGGCGGCTCCATCGCGACCAGCGCCAGCAGCTGGAGCATATGGTTCTGCACCATGTCGCGCAGCGCGCCGCTATCGTCATAATAGGCCACGCGCGATTCCAGGCCCACCGTCTCGGCCACGGTGATCTGCACGTGATCGACGTGCGATGCGTTCCACAGCGGCTCGAACAAGGCGTTGGCAAAGCGCAGGGCGAGCAGGTTCTGTACGGTTTCCTTGCCCAGATAGTGATCGATCCGGAAGATCCGGTCTTCCGGGAAGGCTCCGGCCACCGCGTCGTTGATCTCGCGGCTGGAGGCGAGATCGGTGCCCAGCGGCTTTTCCAGGGCGATGCGCGTGTTGTCTCGAGCCAGGCCGCAAGCCTTGAGGCCCTCGATCGTCGGCTCGAACAAGCTGGGGGCGGTGGAAAGGAAGATTGCCAGGCCGTGGTCGGTCTTGCCCACCTTTTGCGCCAGGGCATCGAACCCTTCGGTTTGCGAGGCGTCCAGCGCCTGATAACTCAGGCGGTTGAGAAACGTCGCCATGCTGCCGCGCCGTTCGGCGGGCAGGAACTGCTCGAGCGATTCCCTGGCGAAATTGCGGAACTCGGCATCGCCCATATCGGAGCGGGCGGTGCCGATGATCTCTATGCCGGGATCGAGCAGACCCTCCGCGTCCAGCGCGCAGAGCGACGGGATCAGCATCCGCTTGGACAAGTCGCCGGTGGCCCCGAACAGGAGCAGGCGGTCGGCTACGAAGCGGCTCATCGGCAGGTAAGCCTCATGATTTCTCCCTGCATGTCCTGCGTTGGACAACTGCACCAAGTGGAGCAAAGCGGCGTGCGATTGCAAGGCCCATCTGTCTTCCTGATAACGGCTAACTCACTTAGCAGTTGCAGCAGCGGCTAGGCGAACACGTTTTGCCACACTAAGAGTGCAGCCCGATGGCAGTCGATGGCGTCCACCTTCTCGAACATATTCAGACCCCGGCGATCGTCGTCGCGCGGGGGCAGGTGGTCTTCGCCAATGCGGCGGCCAAGACCCTGCTGGGCGCGCACATCCTAGGGCAGGACGTGCGCATCGCCATTCGCGATCCGCGCGCCGTCGCCGTGATTCTGGGCGAGGGCGGGGGCAACGCCAAGGTTTCCGGCCTGTCCGTGGGCAGCAGCGTCTGGGAAGTGGACTGCAAGGTGCTGGGCGTGGGTGAGCGTCTGGTGACGCTCTACGACCTTTCCGTGCAAGTCAGCACCGCGCGGGCCCATGCCGATTTCGTGGCCAACGCCAGCCACGAACTGCGCACGCCGCTGGCTACCGTGCTGGGCTATGTCGAGACGCTGATGAACCCCAAGGCGGGTGGCGATGAAACCACGCGGGAGCGGTTCCTCAACACCATCCGGCACGAGGCGCTGCGGATGCAGTCCTTGATCTCTGATCTCATGTCGCTTTCCCGGATCGAGGCGGTGAAGCACGAAGTGCCGAGCGAAAAGATCGAGATGGTCGCACTGGCGCGCGAAGTGGCGGGCGAATTCCGGGGTGAGAACAGCGTGGCGGTCAGCGCCAATTGCGACGTCGCGGTGGTGCTGGGCGATCGCGGGCAATTGGCGCAAGTGATGCGCAACCTGATGGACAATGCGCTGAAGTATGGCCGCAAGGAAGCGCCGGTTCAGGTCGCGCTGGAAGCCACGCCGACCGGCTGGCTGCTGGTGACCGTGCATGACGATGGCGACGGCATCGCGCCCGAACACCTGCCGCGCCTGACCGAACGCTTCTACCGTGCCGATACCAGCCGCAGTCGCGCCGCCGGTGGGACGGGGCTGGGGCTTTCGATCGTGAAGCACATCGTCGAACGCCACCGCGGACGCTTCGACATCGCCAGCCGGCAAGGGGCGGGCACGACAGCGTCGATGATGCTCCCCTTGCGCAAGGATTGAGCGAGCCGGTCGGGGGGGGGCGCTTTCGCCTCCTGGCGAACAACATAGTCATGCCATGGTCACAAAAGTGTAATGCCATGTCCCTAGGAGCGCGTCAGAGCGGCGCGCAGGGGGTTATCGATGTTGTCTATCCTGAGAGTCGCCGCGATCGCCGGGGGCGTTGTCGCTCTCGCCGCGTGTGGCTCGGGGTCGAACAACGGATCGCGTGACTATATCCGCGCGGTGGGCTCCTCCACCGTCTATCCATTCGCCACCGCAGTCGCGGAGCAGTTCGCCCGCACCGGCTTCAAGTCCCCCGTGATCGAGGCGACCGGCACGGGCGCGGGCATGAAGCAGTTCTGCGAAGGCGTTGGCTATGCTCACCCCGATGTCGAGAACGCCTCTCGCCGGATCAAGAAGACCGAATTCGAGCTGTGCCGCAAGAACGGCGTGAAGCAGCTGATCGAGATACAAGTCGGGATCGACGGCATCGCCTTTGCCGAATCCACCCGCGGGCCGGGCATGAAGCTGACGCCGGTGGACGTCTATAAGGCGATCGCTGCCAGGCCCTTCGGCCAGCCCAATCGCTATGCCTCATGGCGGCAGGTGAACCCCGCACTGCCGGACATGCCGATCATGGTCTATGGCCCGCCCTCCACGTCGGGCACGCGCGATGCGCTGGCGGAGCTGATCCTGGAAGCGGGCTGCAAGACCGATCCCGCGATCAAGGCGCTGAAGGACAAGGACGAAAAGAAGTACAAGGCGATCTGCACCCAGGTGCGCGAGGATGGCGGCTATGTGGATGCGGGCGAGAACGACAATCTGATCGTCCAAAAGATTTCGCAGAACCCACGCGCGATCGGCGTGTTCGGATACTCGTTCCTGGAAGAAAATCCGGATAGCCTGCGCGGCATCCCGATGTCCGGCGTGATGCCCACGTACCAGACCATTTCCGACTTCTCGTACCCCGGCGCACGGCCCCTCTACATTTACGTCAAGCAGTCGCACTTGCGCCCGATCAAGGGCTTGCGCGCCTATCTGGCGGAATGGCCGAAAGTGTGGGGGCCTGACGGAGTGCTGCAGAAAAAGGGCATGGTGATCGCCCCGGCCGACGTTCGCGCCCGGAATGCGGCGATCGTGGCCGACCTGACCCCGCTCGACCCGGCAGGTCTCAAGTGATCGCCTCCGTCATCTTTCCCGCCGTGCTGGCGCTGGGCCTGATCGGCTGGTTCAGCACACGGGCGCGGGCCAAGCTGCTCTACTCCGGGCGTGGTTCGATGCATTCGATGCCGGGCTATCACGCGTGGCACCTGGCCTTGTGGATCGTGCTGCCCGCGCTGCTGGTGTGGGGCCTGTGGTCTGCGGTTTCGCCGGTGATTGTGGATCACACCGTGCTGTCCGAACCTGTCGCGGCGCAGATCCCGACCGATCCCGTGCAGCGCGGGGCGATCCTGTCCGAAGCGCGCAATATCGCGGACGATCCCGGCTTCATCGGCTTCTACGACGAATCCCCCATCCTCGCGCCGGCGATGGAGGCCGCGCAGGATCACTATGGCCTGATCGGCGCGATCCTGGTGGCGGTGGCCGCGCTGGCGGGCGGGGGCTATGCCTTCACGCGAGTACGCAGCGGCTACCCGGCCCGCACCCGGGTCGAACGCGTGGTCATGCTGGCGCTGCTGGGCGCATCGCTGCTGGCGATCCTGACCACCCTGGGCATCGTCGCCAGCCTGGTGTTCGAGGCGGCGCGCTTCTTCAAGGACGTATCGCCCATCGCCTTCCTCACCGGCACCCACTGGGCCCCGGCAAATGCGGTGGGCGATGATCTGAATGCAAATTTCGGCGCGGTGCCGCTGTTCTGGGGCACGCTCTATATCGGCGCTTTCATCGCCATGCTGGTGGCGATCCCGCTGGGCTTGATGAGCGCGATCTACCTGACGCAATACGCCGATCGGCGCGCGCGCAAGGTGCTCAAGCCCGTACTGGAGATCCTGGCGGGCATCCCCACCGTGGTCTACGGCTACTTCGCCGCGCTGACCGTGGCGCCCGCGATCCGCGATTTCGCCGCGGCGCTGGGCTATCAGAACCCCTCGACCGAAAGCGCGCTGGCCGCCGGCCTGGTGATGGGCGTGATGATCATTCCGTTCGTCTCCTCCATGGCGGACGATGCGATCGCCGCCGTGCCGCGCGCCATGGCCGACGGCTCGCTGGCGATGGGCGCCACCAGGTCCGAGACGATCAAGAAGGTGCTGCTGCCCGCCGCCTTGCCCGGCATCGTCGCAGGCGTGATGCTGGCCGTCAGCCGCGCGATCGGCGAGACGATGATCGTGGTTATGGCCGCCGGTGCCACCGCGCGCCTCACCGCCGATCCCTTCGCTTCAATGACGACGGTGACCTACCAGATCGTCCAGCTGCTGACGGGCGACCAGGAGTTCAACAGCCCCAAGACGCTATCCGCCTTCGCGCTGGGGCTGGTGCTGTTCGTCGTCACGCTGATCCTCAACATCATCGCCCTTCGCGTGGTGAAGCGCTTCCGGGAGGCCTATGAGTAATACCTGGAAATCTGACGCGATGACCCGGCGCATCGCGGCGCGCAACGCGTCGGAGCGGCGCTTTCGCCTGCTGGGCCTGAGCGCGATCGTCCTTTCGCTGCTGTTCCTGGCGCTGCTGCTGTTCATCATGCTGCGCAACGGCCTGGCGGGCCTGGACTGGTCGTTCCTCAGCGGCTCTGACTCCACCGACGCCCGCGCGGCGGGCATCTGGGGCGCGGCCAAGGGATCGTTCCTGACGATGATGGTCACGCTGGTGCTGTCGTTCCCGATGGGCGTGCTGGCCGCGATCTATCTGGAGGAGTTCGCCCCGCGCAATCGCTGGGTCGATTGGGTAGAGGTTTCGATCAACAACCTGGCCGCCGTGCCATCCATCATCTTCGGTCTGCTGGGCCTGGCCGTATTCATCAACATGGCGGGCATGGCGCGCTCCTCGCCGCTGGTGGGCGGGTTGACGCTGGCGCTGATGACGATGCCGGTGATCGTGATCTCTGGCCGCAACGCGATCAAGGCGGTGCCGCCCTCCATCCGTACCGCCGCGATGGGCGTGGGCGCATCGCCGGTGCAGGTGGTGTTCCACCACGTCCTGCCGCTTGCGCTGCCCGGCATTCTGACCGGCACGATCATCGGCATGGCCCGCGCGCTGGGAGAGACCGCGCCGCTGCTGATGATCGGCATGCGCGCCTTCGTTGCCACGCCGCCCGGCGGGATCAACGATCCGTCCAGCGTGCTGCCGATGCAGATATTCCTGTGGTCTGATGAGATCGACCGCGGCTTCGTGCAGAACACCAGTGCCGCGATCATCGTGCTGCTGGTGTTCCTGCTCGCCATGAATGGCCTGGCCATTTATCTTCGCAACAAGTTCGAAGTCCGTTGGTAGGATATGACCGAGACAAAACTCCCCCAAACCAAGCTGACGGCCCGCAACGTCGACGTCTTCTACGGCGACAACAAGGCGATCGACGACGTTTCGATCGATATCGGCAACGGCGTCGTCACCGCGTTCATCGGCCCCTCGGGCTGCGGCAAGTCCACGTTCCTGCGCAGCCTGAACCGCATGAACGACACCATCGCGGGCGCGCGTGTCACCGGCCAGATCCTGCTGGACGGAGAGGATATCTACGATCGCGAGATGGACCCGGTCGCCCTGCGCGCTCGGGTCGGCATGGTGTTCCAGAAGCCCAATCCGTTCCCCAAGTCGATCTATGAGAACGTGGCCTACGGCCCGCGCATCCACGGGCTGGCGCAGAAGAAGGCCGACATGGACGGCATCGTCGAAAAGGCGCTGACCCGCGCCGGCTTGTGGAACGAGGTGAAGGATCGGCTGACCGATGCCGGCACCGCGCTTTCGGGCGGCCAGCAGCAGCGCCTGTGCATCGCCCGCGCCATCGCGGTCAGCCCCGAAGTGATTCTGATGGACGAGCCGTGCTCCGCGCTGGACCCGATCGCCACCGCGCGGATCGAGGAGCTGATCGAGGATCTGAAAAGCCGCTACGCCATCGTCATCGTCACCCACTCGATGCAGCAGGCCGCGCGCGTCTCGCAGAAAACCGCGTTTTTCCACCTCGGCCGCATGGTCGAGTACGGAGACACCCATCAGATCTTCACCAATCCCCGCGAGGAACGGACGAAGGACTACATCACCGGCCGGTACGGCTGAGAGGAACTGCCATGGTCGATCATACCGTCAAGAGCTTCGACAGCGAGATCAGCCAGCTGCGCGGTCTCGTGGCCGAGATGGGCGGACTTGCCGAAGTGGCGATCCACGACGCCATCGACGCCCTGGTGCGCCATGACGAGGAACTTGCCGAGCGCGTCGTCGCCGCCGATGCCCGGCTGGATGCGCTGGAGGCCGAGGTGGATCGCCTCGCCATCCGCACCATCGCGTTGCGTGCGCCGATGGCGAACGACTTGCGCGATGTGATCGCGGCGCTGAAGATCTCCGGCGTGCTGGAACGCATCGGTGATTACGCCAAGAACATCGCCAAGCGCGTGAACGACATGGAAGGCCGCTCCAAGGTGGAGCCGCTGACGCTGGTGCCCGCCATGGCTGATATCGCTCAAGGCATGGTGCGCGATGTGCTGAATGCATACGGTTCGCGCGATGCGATGCTGGCGGTCGAAGTGATCCGCCGGGACGAGAAGCTGGACCAGTTCTACAACACGCTGTTCCGCTCGCTGCTGACGCACATGATGGAAAATCCGGCCACGATCACCAGCGCCGCACAGCTGCTCTTCGTCGCTCGCAATCTCGAACGCATCGGCGATCACGCAACCAATGTCGCTGAAATGGTCTACTACGCCGCGACGGGCGAATACTGCTCGGAACGGGACGCCAGGGAAGACACGCCATGAACCCGTCCGTACTCGTCGTCGAAGATGATCGCGCCTTATGCGATCTGCTCAGCTGGAATCTCTCTGCCGAAGGTTATGACGTGCGCTCCACCGGCGATGGCGAGGAAGCCCTCGTCATGGTGCGCGAACAGATGCCGGACGCCATCATCCTGGACTGGATGATCGAGCAGGTGCCCGGCATCGAGGTCTGCCGCCAGCTACGCAAGGACCGCGAAACCGCGCGCATCCCCATCGTCATGCTCACCGCGCGCGGCGAAGAGGAAGACCGCATTCGCGGCCTCAAGACCGGCGCGGACGATTACGTGACCAAGCCGTTCTCCCCGCGTGAGCTGATGGCCCGCGTCGAAGCGCTGCTGCGCCGCTCGCGCCCCTCGCTCGCGGGCGACAGCCTGGTGTTCGGCGATCTCGAGCTGGACCCCACCAGCCACCGCGTCCGCCGCGACGGCGAGGCGCTGCACCTGGGCCCCACCGAGTTCAAGATGCTGCGCTATTTCATGGAACGCCCCAACCGCGTCCTCTCGCGCCAGCAGATCCTGGACGGCGTATGGGGCATGGATTCCGACATCGACGAGCGCACCGTGGATGTCCACATCCGCCGCCTGCGCAAGGCCATCAACCGCGACAACGACGTCGACCCCATCCGCACCGTCCGCGCGGCGGGCTACGCGATGGATATGAGCTGAGGGGGGCGTTCGTGTGGGCGTTGGGGGCGGAGATGCGCTCAAGGCACACGATCATTATCTGACTGTTGATTGTCGAGAGGTTTTTAACGGATTATTGTCTGGGTTGCGCTGATGAAGTGTTCATGCATGAAACGCGAAAATCATTAGGCTGGCGCATATTTTCAGTAATTATGCTGATTTTAGTCGTGCCATTTGAAACGCTTGATCTTCTCCGATCCAGCTCGACTTATGACATGGTGCGTCATACAATTGACAGCGTCGCGGTGGTCGGCGTTTTTGGATATGCGTTTAATATCCGTCTAGGTCCCAAATACATCTGGCGTATATTCGCTGCGATATTTGCGGCATTTTGCTTCTGGCTGCTGTTGCAAACGTTTTCGCGCTTTTGGGCTCTCGATCTACCCTCGCCAGGAGAATGGGTAGTTGTGTCGGTGCTTGCTCTTGGCCCGATCGCTATCATTGTCTTTATGATGCTGGCGCTGTTCAGGTACGGCAGATCTTCGATATCCGACAGGCTGGTATTCGCCTAAGCCGCCAGGCCCCGCCCGCTGCCTTCCAGCGCCAGGGAGATCGCGGCTTCGAATTGGTCGGTCGCGCGGTCCCAGGAGTAGCGGGAGCCCAGGCTGGCCGCGGCGCCGCGTTCCAGGGCCAGGGCACCGTCGATGGCGTGAGCAAGGTCTTCGTGCAGGACTCCTGTGGGCTGGGGCAGGACCTGTTCCACGCCGCGTCCGTCGGGGCCCAGGATGTCGATCGGGCCGCTGACCGGGAAGCCTGCCACCGGCACGCCGCAGGCCAGCGCCTCGATCACGACGAGGCCGAACGTGTCGGTGCGGCTGGGAAAGACGAAGCAGTCCGCCGCGCGGTAGGCGCTCGCCAACGCCTCGCCGGCAAGAGAGCCCAGGAACAGCACGTCGGGATACTTGCGCCGCAAGGCTGCCAGCGCCGGTCCATCGCCGACGACGACCTTGCTCGCGCCAGCGACGGACAGATCGAGGAACGCCTCCAGGTTCTTTTCCGCCGCCACGCGCCCGACGTTGAGCAGGACCGGCCCCGACCGCGTCTGGCGCAGCGCGCTCATCTGCGGATGGCGCGGGCCTTCGGGGCGGAACTGGCTGTCATCAATGCCCCGGCTCCACGGCATGGTGGGGCCGATGCCGCGCTGCGCCAGTTCGTCCGCCAGGCTGCGGGTGGAGACGAGCACCGCGCTGCTGGGGGCATGGAAGCGGCGCATGATCGGCCAGAACCGGTCTGCGCTGATGCCGGTGCGCACCGCCGCATACTCTGGAAAGCGGGTGTGGAACGCGGAAGTGAACGGCACCCCGCGCGATAGGCACCAGCCGCGCGCCGCCCAGCCGATCGGCCCTTCGGTGGCGATATGCACCAGGTCGGGCCGCATCGAGTCCAGCATCCGCCGCACGCCGAAGCGCGGGGCCATGGCGAGCCGGATCGAGGCATAGCCCGGCATCGGCATGGTGAGAAACCGGTCCGGCGCGATCACCTCCACCGCATGGCCGCGCGCGCGCAGCAAGCCGATGGTGGTGGACAGCGAGCGGACGACGCCGTTGACTTGCGGCAGCCAGGCGTCGGTCGCGATGGCGAGGTTCATGCCGCGCTTTCGATCTCGTTGGCTTCGGCGTCGATGCGGGCGGAAGCTTCGGCGGCCTTTTCGCTCGCCCAGTCGACGATGGACATCGCGCCTTGCGCATCCTCGACCAGGGCGGTGCAGCTTTCCACCCAGTCACCGTCGTTGTAATAAGTGATGCCGCCGAACTGGCGGATTTCGGCGCAGTGAATGTGGCCGCAGACCACCCCGTCCAGCCCGCGAGAGATCGCCTCGTTCGCCACGGCCTCCTCATAGCTGGAAACGAAGACGACCGCGTTCTTCACCTTTTTCTTCATATAGGCGGAGAGGGACCAGTACGGCATCTTCATCCGCCGCCGCACCGCGTTGAAGACGATGTTGGCGCGCAGCAGCAGGCCGTAAGCCTGGTCCCCCAGGAAGGCGAGCCAGCGGGCGTAAAGCACCACGCCATCGAAGGCATCGCCGTGGGTGATCAGCAGCCGGCGGCCATCGGCGGTTTCATGAACCGCTTCCAGCGCCAGTTCGACGCCGCCAAAGCTCATGCCCGCATAGTCGCGCAGCATCTCGTCATGGTTGCCCGCGATCAGCACCACGCGGGTGCCGCGATGCGCCATCTTCAGCACGCGGCGGACCACTTCGTTGTGCGCGTCGGGCCAGTACCAGCCTTTGCGCAGCCGCCAGCCGTCCACGATGTCACCCACCAGGTAGAGCGTCTGGCATTCGAACGATCGCAGGAAATCCACCAGCATCTCGGCATTGCAGCCGCGCGTGCCGAGGTGGACGTCGGAGATCCAGACCGTGCGATACTTGCGCTTGGGGCGGAAGCCCTTGGGATCGGGCAGGTCGAGCCAGTCAGGGATCTTGCCTTGCAAGCCAGCGGAACGTGGCCCCGGCGTGATGGCGGGGGCGAAACGGGCGAGAAGGCTGTCGTCGCGGGTTTGCACTTCGGTGCTCTCCTTGGCTGCGGCTGACTTGCGGTAGCGCGCGGGGGTGGCGCGGCTGTGACGTTTCCCGGTCATTTCGATGACACCTGGCATGGCAAGCCGGCGGCGGGGCCGGCCGCGAAGGGATTGCCGCGCCGGTTTCACGCAAGCGTCGCCGATATGTCACCCCTCCGTCACAATGGCGCGCCAGAAGCGGGCACGGGCAAATGAGGGGACCCATGCAGCGCATCGATATTCTGCTGACGGGCGACCTTGCCGGCGGCTTCGCGCCTTTTCGTCATGGCGATCTGGAGCTGGTCCTGCACCGGTGGTCCAGCGTTGGGCAACTGCCGCTGATCGAGGGCGCGCTATGGGCGTTCGTCGATTGGGTGCTGCCCGAGATGTCGGGGCTGGAACTGGTCCGCCGCTTGCGCTGCGATCCTGCCACGGCGACCGCGCACATCACCATCGTGCTGGAGGAAGACGACCAGGACGATCGCAAGCGGGCGCTACGCACCGGCGCGGACGATTACATGGTCGGCCCGCTAACGCGCACCGCGCTGCTCGATCGGGTGCTGGCGACCCACGTGGTGGAGCCGGTGGAGGCGAATGGGCGCAAGGTCTCGCTGGGGGACCTGACGATCGACATCTCCGCGTTCCAGGCGCGCTGGCACGGCAAAGCGATCTCGCTGATGCCCAATGAATTTCGCCTGTTACGCTACTTCATCGAACATCCCGGCCGCGTCTTCACGCGTGCGCAGCTGATCAGCGCGCTAGGCAAGCAGGAGCCGCCGATCGACGAGCGCACGGTCGACGTGTGGATCGGCCGATTGCGGCGCGCGCTGAAGGCGGCGGGCGCGGGCAATCCGCTGCGCACCGTGCGCTCGCTGGGGTATGTCTTCGACGAGATCTGAGCCGCGCAAGGG
>NZ_CAXYKL010000258.1:0-12252 GCF_964277725.1 uncultured Novosphingobium sp.
CCGGTTAAGCCCGGCAACGCCATAGCCGGCGATAAATCCGGCAACGATACCGCCCAGGAAGCCTGCGCCGAGATTGGCGGCGATCATGCCGCCGATCATGCCTGGCGCTATGCCGGGGCGGTCGGCACTGGAGAACGCGATATAGCCTGCCAATGCGGGCACGATCAGCGCGAAGCCGCCCTTGGCGCCAATCTCGAACAGCGCATGGGCCAGCGTGCCCGCCGCGGCATCCTCATTCGCGTGAATGCCGCCCAACGCGAAGGCGAGCGCAATCAGCAGACCGCCCGCGACCACGAATGGCAGCATGAACGACACGCCGGTCATCAAGTGCTTGTAGGGTCCCGCGCGCTCCTTGCTGGCTGACGCAGCATGGTCCTGCTCACCACCGGCCTGCACTTTTGCTTCGGTGAGCGCTTGCTCGATCAGCTTCGCGCCGCCAGTGATCGCAGGCTTCGTGCTGCTGGAGCAGACACGCTTTCCGCGAAAGCGCGCGCGATCGACTTCGCGGTCGGCAGCGATCAGCACCACGTCGGCGGCAGCGATTTCTTCAGGCGTCAGCGCGTTACCTGCACCGACGGAGCCCTGGGTTTCGACCCGGATATCGTAGCCCAACTGGCGCGCGCCTTCTGTCAGGCCTTCGGCTGCCATGAAGGTATGCGCGATGCCGGTGGGGCATGAGGTCACGGCGACAATCCGCCGGGTACCAGTCGGCACGGTTGCGGTCCCGGATGTGACGTCCGCGTCAGTGGCCGCGATCGCGGCATCGGGATCAGCGAGCACTTGCTCCAGCGTCAGATGCCGATGCGGCCGATCGCCGAACCGCAAGGCGTGGTCGCTTGGCGCAACAAGCAGCAGGGTGTCACCCTTGTCTGGTTGCGGAACAGCTTCCTGCCCGGACTGGACGATCTCGATCGTCCGTCCGCTGGCGCGCGCCGCCTTGCGCAGCGCTTCACCCGCCAGCACGCCGGTCACGCCAGCCCCTTCGGCCTCGACGACCGCCAGGATCCTGCTCATCGTGTCTCTCCCATGCCTGTCGCGTCGGCCGTTTCGACCGCGACGATCTTGACCTTGTGTGTAAGCGCTTCGACCTCGACGCGGCCGGGCAGATGCGGTCCTAAAAGGCTCAGCTTGGCGACCGCGAATGCCGTCGCCAGTCGCGCGGTGCGCTCAAGCGAAGCGCCCTCGGCCATCGCGGCTGCGAGGCCTGCCACCATCGCGTCGCCTGCGCCCACCGTGCTGACGACGATTGGAGCCGCCAACTGCGCCCGGATCGTGCCCTTTTCAGACAGGAAAAGCGCGCCATCGGCCCCTAGCGAAACGGCGATCAGCTTTGCCCCGCGATCGCGCAGCTGGTCCGCCACGCGGACGACGTCTGCGAGATCATCCAGTGCTTTGCCGCTCCATTCGGCCAGTTCGTGGCGGTTTGGCTTGAGGCAATAAGGCAGCTCCGGCGCGGCCAGCGCCAGGGACAGCGGGGGTCCACTGCTGTCGAGCAGAACCCGCGCCCCTCGTGCGCACAGCCTGGCAGACAGATCGGCGTAGATGGACGGCGGGCAACCGGGCGGCAGGCTACCTGCCAGCACCACCAGCGTATCCGGTCCCGCCAGTGCTTCAAGTTTGGTAACAAGGCTCGCGACATTCTCGGAACGGACCGGCAATCCGCCCAGGTTGATGTCCGTGGTGTCGTTCGCGTCGACGATCTTGAGGTTCACCCGGGTGGCCCCGGCCACGCGTTCAAAGCGGTCTTCGATCCCGCCAGCGGTGAAAAGCGCCTCGAACGGTGCGGCGTTTTCGGTGCCCAGCAGGCCGAATGCCGTGGCGCGGATGCCCCAGTCGGCCAGGCAACTCGCCACGTTGACGCCTTTGCCCCCTGCGTTCCGCCGCACATCCCGCGCACGATGGACCGTGCCGGGCACCAGCCGATCGATCGTGATCGTCTCGTCCACCGCCGGGTTGAGCGTGACAGTGATAACGCGCATCACGCGCCTTCTCCATCAAGGGCGCGTATATCCGCCGCGCTCTCGGCCGCCAGGGCCCGGGCGGCCAGAGTTGCCAGCGCCGTTCGATCGGCGGCACGGATGCGTGCCTTCACCGCCGGGATATCGCGCGGGGTCATCGAAAGTTCGTCCACGCCCAGCCCCACCAGCAAGGCCGCGCCGAAGGGATCGCCGGCGATCCCGCCGCACACCCCCACCCAGCGGTTGTGCGAGCGTGCGCCTTCCACCGTCATCGCGATCAGGCGCAACACGGCCGGATGCAGACTGTCCGCTTCACTTGCCAGCTCGGGGTTCTGGCGATCGATCGCAAGCGCATACTGGGTGAGGTCGTTCGTGCCGATCGAGAAGAAGTCGGCATGGGCGGCGAGCGCCTGGGCTTGCACGGCGGCGGCGGGCACCTCGATCATGATGCCGATCGGCACTTGCGGTGCGTCAAGTGCGACGCGGATGTCATCGCATCGATCCCGCAACGTGATCAGCTCTGACGCGGAGGTGATCATCGGGA
Source organism: uncultured Novosphingobium sp. (assembly GCF_964277725.1). Lineage (NCBI taxonomy): Bacteria > Pseudomonadati > Pseudomonadota > Alphaproteobacteria > Sphingomonadales > Sphingomonadaceae > Novosphingobium > uncultured Novosphingobium sp. The sequence goes on from NZ_CAXYKL010000258.1 coordinate 2,503, forward strand.
ACATGATCGAAAGATCGCCGCCCAGCTTCGCCGCGCGATATAGCGCACGCAACTGCGGATCGAGCAGGTCGGGCCGCCGCAGCAGCAGTCGTGCGCCACGAACCCCTAGGAACGGGTTCTCCTCTCGCGGCAAGTCCAGATGCGGCACCTGCTTGTCGCCACCGATGTCGAGCGCGCGCACGATCAGGGGGCGGCCATCGAGCGCGTCGATCATCGCTCGGTAGATCGCAAACTGCTCATCCTCGCTGGGGCTGTCACCGCGTTCAAGGAACAGGAATTCGGTGCGCATCAGGCCGACGCCTTCGCCGCCCTGAGCCAAGGCGAAGGGTGCCTGCTCCGGCTGGTTGATGTTGGCGCCGATGGCGATGGAGCAACCATCGGTCGTCACCGCGGGGCGGCTGCGCTCTGCTTCCTGCGCGGCGCGCTGATCGGCAAGAGTGGCGATCCAAGCGCGGGCGCTGGCGAGGTCTTCTTCCGAGGGGTTGAGCCAGATGCGGCCACTGTCGCCATCGACGATCGCGGTGCACCCAGCTGCCAGAGCCAGCAGTTCCGCACCACCCGCGACGACAGACGGCAGCCCCAGAGTGCGCGCCAGGATGGCGCTATGCGATGTCGGTCCGCCCAGCGCCGTAGCGATGCCGGCCACTTTGGCGACATCGAGCGACGCCGTGTCCGAAGGCGAAAGGTCGGCGGCGACGAGGATCGACGGCTCGTCAGGAAAGTCGGCGAGAGTGCCGGTGCCAAGCCCGGGATCGATCTGCGCCAACACGCGCCGACCCACGTCGTGCAGATCGGCCGCGCGGGCCGCCAGGACGGGGTTGCCAAGCGCGGTCAACTGGCCGGCCAGCCGCTGGATCGCCTCATTCCACGACCAGGCGACGCCGTGCCCCTCGACCATCAGCTGGCAGGTCAGCGTGATCAGGTCGGTATCGTCCAGCAAGGTGGCCTGCGCCGTGAAAATGGCTGCATCCCCCGCACCCAGTCGGCGCGCGGTATCATCGACCAGCGCTTTCATCTGGGCACGCGTGCGGACCAAGGCATCATTGAGCAACTGGCCGCCCTCGACCAGTGCGACCGGCTGATCGACAACCTCAAGCTCGGCAGCGGCGAGGAGATGCACCTTGCCGATGGCAAGGCCGGGACTGGCCCCTACGCCCGCCACCATTCGCGGCGTGCCGGCGGGTTTCCAGCCGCGCACCGGGGCCAGCGCCTTTTCGGCAGCGCGGGCCGCATCCGCTTTCTCGCGCGATGACAGGCGGGTGATCACACCATGGAAGCGCTCGATCGCTTGAGCGGCCCCGTCGCCGGTGGCGCTGATGGTGACGCTATCGCCCGCCTTTAGGCCAAGCTGGAGCAGGGAAATGAGACTGCGCGGATCACCGGTTTCATCGCCGTGGCGCACGCGCATGGTGACGCCGCTGGCCTTCGCCGCCTCGACCCATGCAGCCGCAGGACGCGCGTGCAGGCCTGAGGGATAGTCGACGGTCCATGCGATCGTTTCGGCCAGGTCTTCGGCAGGTGAAGCAGGCGCGGCGTCCACCCCATCGCGGTGCAAGGCATCGGCGATCAGCGCCACATCGTTGGTGGTGAACAGGCCTTTCAGCCGCGCTTCGTCCTGGATCAGGCGAGTCAGGCGGCGCAGAATCGCAATGTGGCTGTCCGAATTGGCGGCGATGCCCACCACCAGATGCGCGATCTGGCCTGGGTTCCACTCGATACCACCACGCACTTGCAGGACCACGATCCCGTCCTGACGGACCAGGCCTTTGTCCTCGCCCAGCCCGTGCGGGATCGCCACGCCCGAACCGAGGTAGGTGTTCGCCACCGCTTCGCGCTGGGCCATGCTGGCCTCATATCCGGGCGCGACGCAGCCGGCGGCAACGAGCAATTGCCCCGCCTGGCGGATCGCATCCGCCTTGTCGGTGACCTGGGCATCAATGCGAATCAAATCACGGGCCAGCGCATCCGCCGGTTCTCGTAGCGTCATTGCGGCCTCTCCTCACACTCTCACTTCGCTTAGAAAACGTTTTCTAAAAGAATTGTCAAGATGCACCACGCATCTTGCAAGTCGAAGCGGTAGGCGACAGAGTGTGAGGATCATTTTCGTGGAGAACGATTTCCCGCATGCCCGTTGGAATCAAGGATGTCGCCCGCGTGGCCGGGGTATCCGCCGCCACTGTTTCGCGCGTGCTTTCGGGCCGTGCGGTCGATACGGTGATGCAAAAGCGCGTCCTCGCCGCTGTCACCGAGACGGGTTACCGCCCCAATCTCGCCGCCCGGCGGCTGCGCTCGCGCCACAGCAACACGATCGGCCTGGTGGTTGCAGACATCCGCAATCCGTTCTTCACCGCCGTGTCACGCACGGTCGAGGACATCGCTTATGAACGCGGCTTGCGCGTCATCCTGTGCAATACCGACGAGAATCCGGCCAAGGAATCGATGTATCTGCAACTGATGCAGGAGGAGCGGGTGACCGGCGTGATCTTGGCGCCGACGCAATCCGGCGTCGAGCAAGCGGCACGTCAGCGGTTCGACTTTCCGGTGGTGCTTATCGATCGCACAATTCCTGGCGCCGCGCAGGATTCTGTCGTGCTGGACAATGAGGCGATGGCGGCGCTGCTGGTTCACCAACTCCATGCGGGCGGCCATCGGCGGATCGCCGGCTTCTTCGGAGCCAGCAGCACCACCGGCAGCGAGCGCAGCGCCGGTTACACCAAGGCCATGGCCGATCTGGGTCTGACGCCCGAGCCGGTCCCGGTGGCTCATGGCGAGGGCGAGGCTGAGCGTGCGATGACCACATTGATGCACACGCCCGGGCACGCCACAGCCCTGATCGCCAGCAACGGAGTCATGCTCACCGCGATGCTGCGCGCGATCCACGCGCTGGGACTGTCGGTCCCGCAAGACGTGGCCCTCGCCGGTTTCGACAACGAGCCGTGGATGGATCTGGTCGGCGGCGGGCTGACCGTTATCGAGCAGCCGGTCGAGGAGATCGGCCGCGCCGCGATGGCGATGCTGTCAGAACGGCTGGATCACCCGGACGGCCCTCCGCGCAAAATGGTCCTGGGCGGGCGTTGTATCGTCCGTGGGTCAACGATCAGGTCGGCGGCTAGGTGATGCGACGCTGATACGCGGCCCTGCGACCGGCTAACTGCTCTTCGCGCTCCCTCTCGCTGATCCAGCGGGTTTGTGGTGGCAATTGCCCACGCAGATCGTCCAGCGTCGTCATTTGCACCGAAGCGAAAATCGGGCGCCCTTCCGGCTGCATCGCCTGCCAGCGCAGGATCATCAGCACATTTGCGTATCCGCCGGTGTCCAGCCAGTTCCACACCCCGGGATCACGCCGGGCGATGACAGTACGAACCAAGCCGTCATCATCGATATGCGCCTGTGCCGCGGTCAGGCTCGATTGAATGTCCTGGTAGTTGAGGGAGCGATAGAGCCAGTCGGTCAATTCCACGGCAGCATAACCTGCACTGGCCGGATCCCACGTCAGGATAGCGGCATCGTCGGGCCCCAGGTGGAAATGACCGCTGCTGGTGCCTTGTGTGGACATACCCACGCCGGAACTGGCCAAGGGCCGCGCCGGCGCGATCGTGTTGACCGCGATGCTGCTAACCATGTTCTGGAACCAGAAGTACTGAAACACGTCGCGAAGCGCATGGCGCGTTGCCCGTGCGAACATCTCATCCCGATCGATCGGCAGCGCCTTTGCCGGCGTGAGGCGCTCTATCGTCAGCTCGAACGGCGTTTCCACGCCCCAGTCCATCATCGAGTCCCGGATGAAGAGGAACTTGTTGCCGGGCGCAGTAAGCAGATGGTTTTCGCGTTCGCCTTTGGGGAGATCGTCGATCTCGATGACGAAGGTTCCATCATCCTTCCAGGCGAGCTGGTGATCCTCAAGGATCGCCACTGTCTGTGAAGTGCCAAAGTTGTTAGCCAGCGTAAACGAGATGTTGGCCGGCTTACGTCCCACGGCCCGCCCGGTGAGGCGATAATGCGTTCCGTGCTCTATCCCTGCCAGACGATAGCAGTTGTCCGGATTGTCCCCACCTGTGCGCGCGCCGGGAACATTGGTGCCATGCCACTCATGCGCCGGCATGAAGTTACGCACCAGTCGCGGGTGTTGGCTGTCAGAGGCTGCGCCCTTGAAAAACCAGTTGGTCAAGAACTCGTCCGCCAGATCGCCCAGCATCGGCCGCATCTCTTCGGGCAGGCGAGATCCGTACCCGATCTCGAAATACTTGGCGATCTGGTTGCGCACGGCGTCGCTGCGCGGATCGGAACGCATGGCGCGCACGTCGGCCTCGGCCGCGAATTGATCGGGCGTTGCGATAGGATTGGTCATGGTGCTGCAACCTTGGGTCATGTCCGGCCGCCACGCTCGCGGGTGATGCCGAACTGATCTATGTATTCGCCGAAAGCGGCATCGATATCGTCGGCGGTCATGCCGAATTCCGCCAGCGAATACCGGCGTTGCGGACCCTTGCCGTGATGATCGGTCGCCAGGTGGCGTTCCATACGCTCCCGCGCTAGCGCGGACAGTGTGAGTCCGAAGCTGTCGTACAGGTTAGCAATTACCGTGAGCGGATCGGCGGTGAGATCGGAGAAATTGATGTCGACCACCTGGGCGCGCTGCCCCGGGCCACGCCGCCACAAGCCATAGTCGTTCATCGCTTGCGCCCATACCGCCACTTGCTCACGCCCGGCGGCGGCACGGTCGATCGCTTGATCCGAATAGAGCCCTCGCAGGGTCACGAGCAAGCTGGTCATGGACGGGACCACCTTGGCGGGATCGCGATGATTGACGTATATCAGCGCATCCGGAAAGGCGAGCCGCATCTCGTGCCAAGCCATGATGTGCGCGGGGGTCTTGAGCGCCCAGCGCCGCTTGTCACCATCGGCCTGCAGGTACTGCATCACGCCGATCTGCCATTTGTAAGCCAGCGCGGTCTTGTCGGCGGCGGCCGCCATGAAAGATGGAACGTTCCAGAACCCACCGAAAAACGCAGTGCATGCGCCTTCCTGAAGGAACAGACATTCCTCCGGCAGTTCCGCACCGTACGGGTGCATCGCCCGCAATTCGGGATCGGTCATCCCCTGGTAACTAAGCAAGGCGTCATAGACTTGGGCGCGCCGATCACCATGCTGACCGGGCAGCGGCACCGGCATGGCCGCTTCGAAAGCACGGGCGACGCGAAGGTCCGGGTCCTGCGCGATCACGCCATGCAGGAATGTCGTGCCGGCGCGCGGCATTCCCGTCCCGATCAGCGGGGCCAGAACGCGTTGCTCTTCGACACCGCTGGTACGCTTGCGCGCGTCGAGATAGCGCAATCTCGAGACCAATATCGTCAACAGCCGCGCGAACGAGCGCTGCCGTCCTTGTCCTGAAACCTCGCCGGTCTCCTCGATCCCGTTGCACAGCAGCGTGAAATTGTGGCGGAACTCGTCCTCATCCCACCGCTGTCCGCCCCAGTCGGACAGTCCGGTCAGGTTCTCGGCAAGGGCCAGGAGCACATCTGGGGAAAGTGGGTCGGTCCACCCGCTCATGCCAGCCTGATATGCCCGCATGGCACTCTCTTCATGTGTCGGCTTTTCCAAGCCTATCGTCTCATCTGTCATTGCGGGTCCTGGTGCTAAGACAAAGTGCCGCGCCGCGGAATTCGCCGGAGCGAGAACCATGCGGCGCGGCGTTTGATCAGAACCGATATTCGGCGTTGATCCCGTAAGTGCGGGGCGCACCGAAAGTGGCGGTGGAGTAACCCCAAGCCTGGAACTGGACGTTGCGTGAAGTCAGGTAGTTCTTATCAAACAAATTGCGGACCCAAAGCTGAACGCTGAGTGGGCTGCCCATAACCTGGTTCCAGTTCAAGGATGCATTCGCCGTGAAATAGCCGGGCACCTGATTGAAGCGCTCACCGAAGCGGGCGTTGTAATCACTGAACACGTTCGTCTGCGTAATCTTGCTGGTGTAATAGCCCGATACCGTGGTTGTGACCTTGCCAGCCGTGGACGCGATCGGCCATTCGTAGCTTGCCGCAACGTTCAGCTGGTGCTTGGGCGTCTGGGCAGGGGTCGCTCCGCTAAGGTCGGTCGGCGTGACGAGAGTGGCCCCGGTCTTGCCATCAGCGTTACCGCCCAAGCCCGGGATCACGAACTTGTCGAACTTCGATTTGATGTAGTTGTAGCCTGCATCCAGTGTCAGGCCCTGGAACGGCGAGAAACGAACGTCGAGGTCGATCCCCCATACCGACTGGCGCGCCGCGTTGATGACCCCGTAAGCCGCGAAACCATCATCGTAGTTGGCATTCACGAAGACCTGCTTATCCTTGGTCTTGCCCCGATAAAGCGCTATATTGGTGCGGATCGGGCGCGTGGCTATCGACCAATCGGCCTTCAACCCGGCCTCCATCATCGTCGTGGTTTCCGGTTGGAAGAACGGCAGTTCACGAATGGTGAAGTTGGTGCCGCCCGAAAGGTAGCCGTGGCTGACCTTGGCATAGCCCAGGACGCGCGGTCCGAACTTATTGGTCACTGCCACGTTCCAACTCGGAGCGCGGAAGCCGCGCCCACGGCGGCCCAGGCAAGCCCCGAAGTCCCTGTCTTGATAGAACAGCAAGGCTGCCGTGGCGCAGGGCGTTTGCGCGTCGGGGAAATAATTGGGCCCAAAGCTTGGCAGAACGCCGCTAACCTGGGACGCCGATACTTCCGAGGATATACGATCCCAGTTATAGCGGAAGCCACCGGCAACGCTGAGGCTGTCGGTTATATCGAACTCTGTATTGGCGTATACGGCCTTCGACGTGAATTTCTTGCGCTCAAAATTGTGGATGTCGATCACGAGCGGCAGTGAGAAACCAAACGCGCCGGACAGGAACAGGCTTTGCCCGACATTGGCATTGATCCCTTCCTTCTTGTCGTTCAGCAGAAAGAAGCCGCCGACGCTCGTCCGCCAGCGATTGTCCAGGGCGGAGTACGAAAAGGTGATATCGTCAGTCCATTGCGAGGTTTTGGTATCCTTGTAGATATTCACCTGCGTCAAAGTTAGACCCGATGTGTCTTCGGAAAAACCGATAACGTCCTTGCGCCAGCCCAAGACGTTGCGCACCTTGAAGTTGTCGGTGACGTCTATGTTCACCCGATGCTCGATGCCAAACAGCTTGGCGCGGCCATAATACTGCCGGGGCAAACCGGATGGATCTGCGCCCACATACATCGTCTTGCGGTTGCCGACTCTCTCACCCAAGGTCCTAAGGTCGATCCCGAAGCCGGCGTCGGGGCCAAAGTCAGTTGGGATGGTGCCGGAGGGCGCTTCGTTCCGGTGGAAATAGTCGACGATCAGCACGCTATCGACCGGGCCGGAAGCGAGTTGCATCGTGCCGCGCAATGAGTAGCGATTCTCGTTGGCGAAGCGATCAGGCGCGCCGCCAGCGGCGATCGGGTTCCTGACATAGCCATCGCGCTTGATCCAGTTGCCAGCGAAACGGAAACCGAGCACATCGTTGACCGGAAGGTTGATCATCCCTTCCGCTTCCCTGCGATTATAATTGCCGTAGCCGGCCTTGACGTAACCCTCCACGTCCGCAGACGGTAGGTTGGTGCGCACCGTCAAGGTGCCGCCCGTCGTGTTGGTGCCGAACTGCGTGCCTTGCGGGCCCTTCAGCACTTCAACGGTGGAGATGTCGTAGAACTGCGTCGAAAGTCCGATCGCGTTCATGATCGGTACGTCGTTAAGGTAGAGTGCAACGCCGCCGTCGATGCCAAGCTCGGTCGCCGTACCGCGGATCGCGAAGACCGGCGTGCCCCCCGTTTGATTGTTCGAAATGGTCAGTCCAGGGGTGACAGTCTGCAGATCGCGGACATCGAGGATGACCTTTTGCTTCACCTGCTCGGCGTTGAATGCGGAAATCGTGATGGGCAGCGACTGTGATGCCTCACCCACCTTGCGGGCCGTGACGATGATGTCATCGAAGCCGCGTTCGCCAACGGGCGCGCCCGCCCCTTGCGCCTGATTCTGCGACGATGCGTCCTGCGCTATCGCCTCGTTGGAAAGCCCCATCAGGGCGATACTCAGCAGCGATACGCCAAAAGCATGCCGATATGCAGATTTCATTATCAATTCCTCCCCTACCCGCTTTGTCGCGGACTTTACCCTATCGGCGGAACGAGTTGCTGCTTTCATCGGCTGCGCAAGAGCGGTCACGCCACTTCCATGGCCTTACCGCCCCGCGGGCCTTTGCTAGCGCACCTTCAAGGTGGCGTAGCCGTCGCAGCTTTCCTCTCCGTGCGCAGGAATTAGCGCGGGCTGTTAACCCACGGGAGGCCAAGTTTTTACATTTGACAGATTAGCAAGGCTAATGCATCTTTTCAACTAATGCGAAACTGGAATCATTTGGTCCCCTTCATCGTCGCGGCCCGCGAATTAAGCTTTCGCAAAGCTGCGTCGGAGTTGGGCGTCACACCGGCTGCGATCAGTCAGAGTATCGCACAGTTCGAACGACGTCTTGGCTTCAGTCTTTTCTATCGTCTCACGCGAGAAGTCCGTTTGACTGATGAAGGTTTGAGACTTTTTGAGATATTGCGCACACAAGTAGAGGAGCTTGACCATGCGCTGTCGCTTGCTTCGGAAATATCTCTGAAGCCGAGCGGCACGATCCGCTTATCGGCATACACCTGCTTTGGTTCGCAGTGGCTCGTTCCGATATTGGCGGATTTCCTTCAATTATATCCCGGCATCAATCTCGACATGCGTTTTGGCTATGATCTGGCGGACAACGACAAAGTAGATATCGTTGTGCGTAGCGGTCTGCCGGAAAAGTCACCTCTTGAATATCACGAGGTGATGAAAATGCGATCGGTGATCGTTGCTGCCCCGTCTTATCTGTCGCGCATGGGGGTGCCGCGGATAGTCAAAGACCTGGCATATCACACTCACGTCATCCTCGATAACGGTGAGGGCCCAATCCCATGGTTCTATCGGGAGCGGCAACCCGGATCCTCAGAAAGATTTGTTCGGGACAAATTGGTGCGCACGCCACGCTCGCCAAGCCAAGTCATTGTTCGTGGCCATGTAGACGTTTCGCATGAAATCGGATATTTCGGGATCGGACTAACGATGGTCAATGACGAAGTCGTCAAAGATGCCCTCACATCTGGAAAGCTGGTGCAGGTTCTGGAGTCAGAACAATTTCATTTGGGAAACGTCACCAGCAACAACTTGTACGTGGGGTGCCGCGGGCCGGGCAAGATGACAAACCGCGAAACCCTTCTGTTCAGGCACATTCATGATGGTCTGCAGGCGCGACAACTGCCAGATCATCGTGCCCCGGCATGGCGTGGCTAGCCTGTTGATACTATCTGCGACTTCTGGTTAAGTTTTGGTCTATATTCTCTTGGGATAGTGTCAGGCGTCTCATTGGACGCCAGTATCATCGTCCAGGTCCACGATCGCTTCAACAATTATAACATCGCCCTTATCGCGTATTCTGCCACCTTAACCGCGGCAACGCTGCGTTATCTAGCCATGATAGAAGATTGGGCTGTCGCGAAATAGCGGCAGAAACGCTCAAACACGCGCCGCCGTGCGAAACTGGCTGGGGGTAAGCCCTGTCAATTCGCGGAATGTGTTGCGGAAGGACTTGATGTCATCATAGCCAACGAGATGTGCAATCTGGCTGATAGGCCGCGCCGTCGCCCCCAGTTGCATCTTCGCGTTAGCGATGCGGGCATCGCGCAAATAATCGCGCGGTG
>NZ_CAXYKL010000259.1:0-2674 GCF_964277725.1 uncultured Novosphingobium sp.
CGGGATCAGCGGCCAGGCGTCGCCATTGCGGCAGTTCTAGGTTGCGCACGTTAGTCATTGGGTACGGCGCTTTCCCGCCCAGCACATCCCAGGACATGACGTCCCAGGCGCGCTCGCCATCCTGTTCCCGGATCACATAGGATCGAGCCTTGGGACGCAATTCCTGCGGGTGGAAGCGGTTGTCGCGCGGCCGCTCGTCAAACAGCTTGGCAGCCGACGGAAATATCGTCTGCGGCTCGCCATCAAATCGGGCTCGGTTACACATGTGCTCGACTGCCCCTGGGTTGCCGTAAGCCGCTTCAACGCTCTGCCAAGGGGCTGTTTCCCTTGGGTTTAGGCTAGATTGAAGCCCGGCGGCATCAGCGCCGCCGGGCTTCAAGCTGTTCAAAATTCCGACCAATCCTCGGAAAATGCTGCGCTGCCTCCGGAGACAAGACGCATTGCAGGTTTCGGGGCCAGCCGAGTCCGTGAGCCAATAGCTTGGGTCGCACGAATACCCGACGCGTCAACCCGGAAGCGTGCGACATGCCCTGCCAACTCGTCCGCCTTGTCCGTCAGCTCACGAGCCGCAGCAGTCGTTTCTTCAACCATAGCAGCGTTGCGCTGGGTCACGCCGTCCATCTCCTCGACAGCAACGTTAACCTGACCCAAGCCACTAGCCTGCTGTTCCGCCGAGTTGGCCAGGCTATTGATCAGTGCCGTGATCTCTTGGACTCGACCGATGATCTGATCGAGCGAGCGCCCTGTTTCCGCCACTAGCTCAACACCCGTCCCGATCTGCTGATTACTGGCCACGATTCGCGACTTTACGTCCTTGGCCGCATCCGCCGAACGCTGCGCCAGCGCCCGGACTTCAGAGGCGACGACAGCAAAGCCCTTGCCCGCGTCGCCAGCACGTGCCGCCTCGACCCCGGCGTTCAGCGCCAAAAGATTGGTCTGGAACGCGATGCCATCGATCACGCTGATTATCTCCGAGATCTCATGGCTGGACCGCTCGATACCGCTCATGGCTGCAACTGCATCGCGCACGACCTGCCCACCATTTTGCGCAGCGCTGCTGGCGTCTGCTGCCACCGTATCGGCACGTTTCGCGTCAGATGCCGAACGCCCTACCATGTCCGTGATCTGCTGCATTGAGGCGGCCGTCTCTTCCAAGCTAGCGGCCTGCTGCTCAGTACGCTGGGACAAGTCCTCGGACGCTGAGCGGATCTCTCCCGAGGCTGCACGAAGGCCTTCGGAAACACCGCTCACCGCGATCATCGCCTGCTCGACCTGGGTCATAGCATTGTTGAAGTCGGTAGCCAGCGAAGCAAAGGGCTCGTCAAGTGTGACGCTGATCCGAGCGGTCAAATCACCGGCCGCCAATGACTGCATGCCTGCACCAATCGTGGAGACGATCAGTGCCGCTTGCTCGTCTTTCTGCCTATCGGCCTGAGCGAGTTGATCGCGTAGGGCGATGGCCGCACGCATCATTTCCCCAACCTCATCCCGAGCGTCGTTCGCAGGAATGGAGACGGTGCGCTCTCCTGCCGCCAGTTTGCCGAGCATGCCGCTCATCGCGCCCACAGGACGTGCGACAAGGCGAACCAGAAGAATCAGCATGGCAATGGCCAGCAGCGCAACCGCCAGCACCGTCCCAATCATGATCCTGTGACTGGTGACGTAGTTGGCCTCGGCCTCTTCAACCAGTGCATCAATCGCGCGGGATTGTTTGATACGCAGCGTATCAGCCGCCTTGTTGACGGTTACGAAATAGGGCCGCGCGATCCGGAAAAGCTCGATCGCCTTCGGTGAGCCGACCGCTGCCGCCTGCAATGTTTCCTTGGCGTGGGACTGATACTCAGCCCAGTCGCGGACGAAGGCATCAAGCGCGGATCGTGTCTCATCGTTAGCCAGACGTGGACGAAGCCAGCGCGTCCGCTCCGCTATCTGATCCCGCAGTTCGTTCAGCCGCCGTTGCGCAACCGCACGATCTTCTGGCGTAACAGACAAAAGATGCTGCCCAACCGTCGCACGATACGTCGCGGTACTGGCGTTGATAACGGCGATCGCCTCCAACTGGGAACGCTGCTCGCCGCCCAGATTGACCGCAACGTCCCGCATATCGCCCAAGCGAACGACAGCGAGTGCCGCTAGTCCCATGAGCGCGATCAGCAGGATGGAAAAGCATGCGATAAGCTTTCCCGAAATGCGGAGATTTTGCACGGAGGCAGTCCCTTCGATCCATTGGCGCCCCCCAGCGCAGGGCGGGCCAACTGCCTGCCTTCGAGTTAACTTTATGATATTGACTATAGTTAAGAACAGTTAGGTGGGCTGGTGCATACTGACGCCGGAGCAAATCAGCCTATGTCACGGCAGATGGGTGCACACGTCTTTTCGCCAGCCCGACGCTGATGCGTAAGGTCGGGGCAATCTATCACCCCGACCCATGCAATCATTTCGCGGGCTGCGGCGCAACTGGCACGGTCGCATTGACCGCCAGCGGAGGCGGCGCGGTGGCAGCAATTGAAAGCGGCACGTCCTCGTCGACGAAGCTCTTCACGATCGACCCGGCCGGGACCTTGGCACTGGTGCCGGTCATCAGGAAGCCCGCCACCGGAACCAGGGCGATCGCCCCCACAACGCCAGCCGTCCCGGTCACGCCCTTGTCGTCGAACGCACCCGACATGCGGAT
>NZ_CAXYKL010000260.1:0-3396 GCF_964277725.1 uncultured Novosphingobium sp.
ACCTGAAGCTGGGCACGGCTTCAGGGCTGACTTGCGTGGAGATGATCCATGCGCGCGATCCCTTGACGCGCATCGTCGTGCTGACGGGCTTTGCCAGCATCGCCACGGCCGTGGAGGCGATCAAGCTAGGCGCGGCGCATTACTTGGCCAAACCGGCGAACACCGACGATATCGAAGAAGCGTTCGGCCGATTGCAAGGCGATGCCACGGTGCCGCTGGATGGACGCAAAAGCTCGATCAAGACGGTGGAGTGGGAATATATCCACGCCACGCTGAAGGAGTGTGACTTCAATATCTCCGAAGCCGCGCGACGATTGGGGATGCACCGCCGGACGCTGGCCCGAAAGCTGGACAAGCGGCGCATCACCTGATCGTTCAGCGGTTCATAGGTCAGCGCTGCGGCGGGGCGGACCACATCTCCGCATCGTCGACATAGGCCTTCTGCGTGCGCTTGTTGTAGAGGCACAGCTTCGACATGGTGGAGCCGCGCGTCCGGTCGGACACCAGCATCGCCACCATGCCGGTCCGGTCATCGAAGCCGACGATGGTGGAAGGGAGCGCGTTGCGGATGCCGCTGGCGGCCACGCAGGCGCGTGTCACGCGCTTGTCGAACTGGGCCCAGGCGGCGGGGCTGGATGCGTGGGCGACACCGCTGGCCAGAGTGGCAGTGGTGGCCAAGGCCAAGGCGATCAGGCGTTGAGTCATGCGAAGGTCTCCTGTTTGGGAAGGTCTTGAACGCACGAACTGCCGCTTCGTGATCGAACGGGGGATGAACATCATTGTCGAGCGCGCGACAGGGTTCAGAAGACGGGTGGCTTTTCGGCGGAGGGCATTGGCACGCCTAGCACGCGCGCGACGGATGGTGCGATGGCGCGCATGTCCACCACGCCCAGGTCGCCGCGCTTCTTTAGTGATGGCCCCGATACGATCAGCGTGGAGCGCATCTGCGGCAGATCGGGCATATAGCCATGCATGCCCTTGTAGCCGGAAGGCGCGGACAAGGCCGCCGCAGGATCGCGCCCGGTTTCGAACCCCGGCTCCATCGCGATCGTCAGCACCGCTTCGGCGGGCCCGCCGCTGCGCTGGGTCTCGGCACGGTCCAGCACGCGGGAGATGTGATAGCGCGGATCGGCAGCGAGCTTCTTCACCAGCGTCGTGACTTGTCCCGTCAGCGCGGCGTCGTCAGGCCGGGCCGTCACCACGAAGGCGGTGCCGCCTGCGATCCACGGCTCCGCCTGCCAGGACGAAACCTTGCCATCCGCACCCAGGCTGATGAGGCCAGCTGCCACGAACGGCGCGAAGAGGTTGATGTCCGTGGTGATCGGCTGAAACCCATGGTCGGAGACGACCACCACGGTGACATCCGGCATCGCCTTGCGCGCGGCGGAAACCAAGTCGCCGACCAGCGCGTCCGTCTTCTGGATCGTGGCGATCGCGGCGGGCGAGCCGGGGCCGCTGCGATGCTCCTCATGATCGATACCGGCCAGGTACACGGTGGTGAGGGCGGGGCGATCGGCCAGCAGCGCCCGCGCGAACTTCACGCGCGCGGCGTCACCTTCCACCGTCTCGTCGATGCCTTGCACGTACGGGCCCAGCTGCGCTTCCAGCCGTGGCAGCAGGGCAGGCGTGGCGAGCGCGGCCATCAGCTTCGCATCGTCCGCCGTGCCCGTCCGCCAGATCTGCGGCAGGTTGGCGTCGATCCCCTTTGCGCCCACGCTGACCGGCCAATGCACGTTCGCGGTCTTCAAGCCGGCGGAATGCGCGATCTGCCATAGCGTGGGCACGCGGATATCGCTGGCGTACCAGTACCAGCCTTGCTGGTTCCTGGCTTGCGGATCGAACGTCAGGTTGTTGGAAACGCCATGCCGTGCGGGCGCCGCCCCGGTAATCAGCGTGGTGTGGCTGGGGTAAGTCAGCGTGGGCAGCACGCCGACCACGCCCGAGGCATACGCCCCTTCCTGCATCAGGGCGCGCAGCTGCGGCACCTTGATCCCGCGCGCTTGCGCCTGCGTCACGTCCTCCGGCCTCAGGCCGTCGAGCGAGATCATCAGGACGGGGGAGGCTCGCACCGCCCCCGCGTTTAGCGCCAGCGAAGCTAGCGCTGCCGCCAGCACGCGCGTCAAAGTGCCACGCGCCACGATCAGAAGCCCTTCTTGATCGAGACGAAGAACTGGCGCGGCGCGCCTGCCAGCAGCGTCTGGTTGTCTCCGCTGGCGATGAAGCCGTTGGAGCCGATGGTGGAGATGTACTTCTTGTCCGTCAGGTTGGTGACGCTGCCTTCGATGCCTACACCGTGCAGCACGCCTTCGCCCTGGAACTGATAGCCGATGCTGGCGTCCACCAGCACGCGCGATCCCACCGTAACGTCATTCAGGTAAGTGACGTAGCGCTTGCTCATGTAGTCCGCGCCGACGCGGGCGGTGAACCCGTCCTGCTCGAACACGATCTCACCCTTCACCATGTGGCGCGGGGTATCGACCACGGCCATGCCGTCCGTCGCCACCAGCACCGTGCCCTGCGCGTTCACCACGTCGTTCGCGTACTCGGAGTGATTGTAGGAATAGCTGGCGAACAGCGAGAGCGGCGGCAACACGCGCCAGTTGGCTGAGACTTCCGCGCCATAGGTGTGGACGCTGCCCACGTTGTTCAGCGTGGCCGGATTGCCGACGATGCCCGCGCCGTTGGCGAAGGCGAGCAAGCGGTTGGAAAAGTCCACGTAATAACCCACGGCAGAGGCCTGGAACGGCCCGCTGCGCACGCGAAGGCCACCTTCCACCGTCTTTGACCGCTCGGGCTTCAACTGGCCGCGAATGGCGTTGAAGCCCGCCTGCGTGGTGGAGAACGGACCCGTCGTGGCGGAAGATACGAAGGCGCGCATGTTTTCGGTATAGTCGGCGAACAGCTCGGCCATCGGGTTCAGCTTGAACAACACGCTGACCTGGGGCTGGAACATGTCGCGCGCGGTGATCCGGCCGGTGGCCAGCGGCGAGGTCGTATCCGGCAGCATGATCGCGCGATTGACGACATAGACGCCCTTCCAGCCCGCGTTCAGCACCAGCCGCTCGTCCATCAGGCGCACGGTGTCCTCGACATGGTATTGCAGCGTATCGGTGCCATATTTGCCGTCCCACTGGGTGAAGTAGGGGTTGCTCTGGAACTTCAGCACGTCGCGGTTGGGCGCGGCGCTGTCGGTCATGCCGTAGAAGCGGCGGGCCTGGATGAACTTGTTGTTTTCAAACCAGCCGCCGATCTCCAGCCGGTTCACGCCAACGTCATAGGCAAGCGTGCTGACCATGCCGAAGCGCTTCATCCGGTATTCCGTCGTGCGGAAACCTACCGGGCTGCGCGCGGTGATCACCGAGCCGTCCGCATTCAAGGCCCCGACCGGAGTGGGCG
>NZ_CAXYKL010000261.1:0-20853 GCF_964277725.1 uncultured Novosphingobium sp.
CCCGCTGGTCAGCGCGATGCGCACCGCCTCCTGCTTGAACTCTTCTGTGTGCTTGATCATCTCGTAGGTCTCCTGTTGCGAGCTCTAATCGCTCAGGTGACCGGCGCAAAACCGTTACAAGTCCAGCTGCACCGACTTGCTCACGAGCGGGGGGCAGCGATCGAGATCCTCCGGCGCGTGGCTGCAGAGCCTGATGCTTACGCCAGCGCCGCCGCGTTGCTTACGCTGGGCCGGTATCGGCAAGCTCTTAGGGAACTCATTGAGTTGGTGGAGCAAGGATCAACTGAGCACAAGCTTCAGGCACTGCTTGCCGCCAACCCTTGGATGTTCGGTTCTGAGTACAGCGAGAACCTCTCCGGGCATCGGTCGTTGACGCGGGATACCCAGCAGGACTTCGTTCTTCGCCGCACGACCGACGGTTATATCGAGGTGGTCGAGATCAAGACCTCACTGCCTTCGAACAGCCTGTTCCGCTTCGACAAATCGCGGAAGGTCTACTACCCTGGGCCAGACCTTTCCGCCGCCGTCGGACAGGTGGAGAAGTACATCGAGGAACTCGAAGCTGACCGGCTGGCCATCCTCGTTCGGGACAAGCTTGATACCCTGAAGGTTCGAGCGAAGGTCATCATCGGGCGCGATGAAGGCGAGGAGCAGAAAACTGCGTTGCGGAGAATGAACGGACATCTGCATCGCATTGAGGTACTTACGTTCGATCAGCTGATCGCGATGGCTCAGCGCGTAATAGACAGCCTAGCAACGGTGGCGCGGCCCGATCCTAATGCAACCCCGGCGTGCTGACGTTGGGCGGCGGAGCCGAGTGTTGCCATCTTCCAGACCCTCTTGGGCCGAGCTGTGGCTGCAGGCCCAAAGCTGAAGGGGCTCTTCCACACGGATCTTTGCTCCACTGGCAATCTGAAAGGTCAAGACGAGAGATTCGGTCGCCTGATCCTGCTCAGAGACGCCCCAGCTAGGACCCAAGCTCCTCCCAAGGTCAAAGGCCCTTCCGCCGGTCAGTGCCGGGTTCCCTTGTGGAAGTGCCTTTAAGAAGGTGGTGCCGCTTACAGGACTTGAACCTGTGACCCCCGCATTACGAATG
Organism: uncultured Novosphingobium sp.; assembly: GCF_964277725.1. Classification (NCBI taxonomy): domain Bacteria; kingdom Pseudomonadati; phylum Pseudomonadota; class Alphaproteobacteria; order Sphingomonadales; family Sphingomonadaceae; genus Novosphingobium; species uncultured Novosphingobium sp. Next base: position 1,097 of record NZ_CAXYKL010000261.1, read on the forward strand.
CGATGCTCTACCAGCTGAGCTAAAGCGGCGTTGCCCCCGCGTGCGGAGACAAGCGCGGCATTTACCCAGCGGGGGCAGGGTGCGCAAGCCACTTTACGCTCAACATGGCGCGGGCGTTGACAAAGCTCCGTTCATCGCCGCGGGAATCCGTGTTTTGTACTAAGCAATGGTGCTGATCGTTCGCCGACGCGGCGTTTGCGTGCTTTGGGAACTTGTGCTGCCATGCAGCATTCTATCGTCCCGAAATACTCGCCTGACCGCATTCGCATAGGCAGCCAGCAGGCATTGCGCTTGCGAGTAGTGGAGAGCCCGCGCCGAAATGGGCTGTACGGAGCTGTAACACGTGCTGATGCTGACTCGAGCAATGCTCGATCCCTCCATGTATTTCCTCGCAGTGATGGGGCTGCTGGCGTCTTTGCTGGCTTCTCGCGCCGTGATCGCGCCGCATCGTTATCGGCCTTTGACCGGGCACGAGGGGCAGGCGCTGATCGGAACGGTGCTGCTGGGCACGGGTATCGCCGTCGTCATCACCCTGGTCATGGGCAACGCGCTGTCCGATCTGCTGCTGCCGGTCGCCCTGTTTCTGCTCGCGGCCGTGCCGATGGCCCGATTGGCCCCACGCCTCAACGTGGCGGGCGTGCTGCTGCTGACAACCGAGATACTGACGTTCTGGTTCGGCTTTGTCTGGACCGCGCTGTTCCTGCGCGAGGCTGGGCTGCCGGCCAACACGCTGATGCTGGCGGGCGGGGCGATGGTCTTTGCCGGTATCTTCTTTGGCCTGACCTTTGCCGAACGCATCGCCCGTGACGCTGTGCTGACTCACGAATCATGGCGTTATCCGATGGATGCGCCCACCGGAGCGGCGGGCCCTCGCGACCAGAAGGTGTCGATCCAATTGCCCTGCTATGCAGAGCCGCCCGAAGTGGTGATGGCGACGATGGATCACCTCGCCGCGCTGGATCACCACGATTTCGAGGTGCTGGTGTGTGACAACAACACCAAGGATGAGGCGCTGTGGCGTCCTTTGGAAGCCCATTGTGCCTATCTGAACGAGCGGGCGGGCAAGGAGATCTTCCGCTTCTTCCACGTCTCGCCATTGCCCGGTGCCAAGGCAGGTGCGCTCAACTGGCTGCTGGATGTAATGCATCCCGATGCCGAGTTCGTGGCGGTGATCGACGCCGACTACCTCGCCACGCCGGACTTTCTGGCACGCCTGCTGCCCTTCTTCCGCAACCCGCGCGTGGGCTATGTGCAGACCCCGCATGATTACCGCGAGTATGAAGGCAGCGCCTACCTGACCGCGTGCTACTGGGAATACATGCCCAGCAACAAGGTCGATATGCTGGGCGTCAGCGAATATGGCGGCGCCTTCACCATTGGCACGATGTGCATCCTGCGCGCCAACGCCATTCGAGAGGCGGGTGGCTGGGCCGAGTGGTGCCTGACCGAGGATTCGGAGATTTCCGTGCGCCTGCGCGCCGTCGGCTACTCCGGTCTTTACATCGGTGAGACTTTCGGGCGCGGCCTGATCCCGGAAACCTTCTCTGACTACAAGAAGCAGCGCTTCCGCTGGACCGCGGGGCCGGTGCAGCAGCTGCGGCGGCACTGGCGGCTGTTCCTGCCTTCGCCCTGGGCGCGGCCTCTGCCGGGCTGGACGAAGCTGCTGGAGGTGCTGCGCTGCATGGCCCCCTTGCGCGTCCTGTTCGCGATGATCGGTGGCTTGTTGGGCTTTCTGGCACTGGCGGCGGCGCTGCTGGCGGGTGTGATGGAACCCTTCCAGGTGCCGGACGCGGCCTGGGTTTTGACCGGGATCGGCACGGCGGCCTGGCTAGTGGGCATCTGGCACCGCTACAAGCTGACCGGCACTACCCGGCTGCGCGACATGGTGCTGGGCGAAGTGGCGCGCAACGCGCTGACCTATACGGTGCTGCAGGCCGGTCTGGCCGGGCTATCGGCCAAGCCTCTGGCTTGGCGGCGCACGCCCAAGTTCGCCTTGGGTGCAGATCGGGGATCGATCCTGGCGGACTCGCTGCCGGAGACGGTGATTGGCGTGGTGCTGGCGGTGTTCGCCGGGCTGACCATTGCCGCCGCCGATCAGGTCGGCGTCAGCTTTGCGTTGCTTTCCGGCCTTGGCCTGGCATCGCTGGCGTTGCGATTTTTCTGCGCGCCTTATGTCGCCTGGCTGGCGCTGCGCCATGCCCGGCGACAGGCGTCGAACATGCCCGAGCCGCAGGCACCGCCGGTGCTGTCACAGCGGACCACCTGAGCCGATAACGGTCACAATCGCGGCGAGTTGTGTCGCGGATCGGGACGGTTCGGCGGTCTCAGGGAATATGCGGATTGTCCAAGGTGTTAAGGCGCGGGATGGCGGCAAGCAGGGTCGCTGTAAGAATCGAAAGTTCACCCATGATTGCCGAATGCAACACCCTTGATCCGGCATCGCTGCGGCGGTTGCTGCATGATTGCCTGGCAAGCGAGGCGGCGCAGCAGGCCGCATGCCTGCGCCTGGCTGCGCGAACCCTAGGTCTGCCGTCCGAGCGACAAGAGCGATTGGAAGCCATGCTTAGCTGCGAGGCTTATGAAAGTGCGGCGCTGTTGGTTCTGGGCGCGCATCACCGCTTTCTGCTGTCACGCGGAGGCATGGGCGGTGCCCTGGCATCCGTCGCTTTGAGCGCGGCGGAAGAGGACGTGACGGTCGAAGCCGATACTCCCGCGCTGGCGATCCTGGCCGCGCTGGCGGCGGCACTGCTGGCGGAGGAACGGTCCACCAGCATCCCGCCGCGGGCCGAGGCTGCAGAGGCTTCGGCGTTACTGCACTGAACTGGCGGCTCAGTAGTAGAGGCTCAGTCTCCGGCGACGGTCATGCCCTCGATCCGCAAGCTGGGGGCGTTGATCGGACGGTGCCACTCCAGGTCATTGGCCGGGGTCATCCGGGCGAACATCGCCAACAGGTTTCCGGCCACAGTGAACTCTGCGACGGGACCGGCGATCGCACCGTTGACGATGCGAAAGCCGCTGGCTCCGCGGCTGTAATCGCCCGTCACGCCGTTCACGCCCTGGCCGATCAATTCGGTGACCAGCACGCCTTCCGCTATATCGGCAATCAACTCCTCGAAGCTGAGTGAGCCCTCCGCGAGATGCACGTTGCCGACCGAGACGCTTGGTGCGCCCCCGCCGCCGCGCGCTGCGTGGCCGGTCGGCACTTCACCCAGTTGGCGGGCCGAGGCACTGTCCATCAGCCAGCCCGTGATGCGGCCATCCTCTACCAGAGTGCGTCCGCGCGTGGGCAGACCCTCTCCATCGAACGGGCGCGAGCGGGTGCCGCGCAGCGTGTGCGGGTCTTCGAAGATGCGGATCGCGGGATCGAACAATTGCGCGTCCCGCTTGTCCAGCAGGAAGCTGCTGCGCCGGGCGATGGCGTTGCCCGACATGGCCGAGATCAGGTGGCCGACGATCCCGCTCGACACGCGCGGATCGAAGACGACGGGCATCGGTCCGCTGCGCAGCTTGCCGGGACGCAGCCGCGCCACCGCCCGCTCGCCGGCAAGCGCGCCGATCTGCGCGGCCGAAGGCAAGTCGGCGCGGTGGCGGGTGTGCCTCCAGTTGCCATCACGCTGCTTCTCCGCACCTTCGCCCGCAACGACGCTGGCGCTGATCGAATGACTGGACCCGCGGTAGCCGCCGGCAAAGCCGTGGCTGGTCGCCAGGGCGAAGACGCTGAAACCGGCGCTGGCGCTGGCACCATCCGAATTGGTGACGCCCGCGACGGAACGGGCCGCGTCTTCCGCCTCTTCGGCTGCGGTGCGCAGCGCGGCCGGACCGGGATCGGCGGGATCGTGCAGGTCAAAGTCGAAGAACGGCGCATGAGTCAGCAACTCCTGCGGTGCAAGGCCGGCAAAGCGGTCTTCCGGCGCCGACTGCGCCATCGCCACCGCGCGCTCGGCCAGTTCGTCCAACGCTGCCGAGCTGAGATCGGAAGAGCCGATGCTGGCCGAGCGTTGGCCGATGAACACCCGCAGGCCCATGTGCTCGCCTTCGGAGCGTTCCACGTCCTCCAGCTTGCCCAGGCGCACCTGGATGCCTTCCGATGCGCTGGCGGAATAGACTGCGTCCGCCGCGTCCGCTCCGGCTCGGCGCGCCCGTGCGACAAGATCGGCGGCGCGGTCGGTGGCTTGTTCGGGGCTCAGCATCGCGTTCGGGTCTCCTTCGCCGCCACGATCGGACAGCGCGAGGGGCTGAACTAGGCATGCCAAGCGCCAAGGGCAATCGGGCGATGGGGGTTATCGCGGCCCGTTATCGACAGGCGGGTCGATAGATCATGCACGAATTCTGCCAATTCGGTATGCGAGGGGCAAAACCCGCCTTGCCTGCCCCTTGGCGCTTTCGTAAACCGTGCGGCGATGACCGATCCTGTGCAGACCACGCGCGAATCCCATGCGGATGCCATCGACACCGCCACGCTTGCCGCCAACGGCGGGCTTGAGGTGATCTCGATCGCCAAGAGCTATGACAAGCGCGCTGTCCTCACCGACATTTCGTTGTCGGTGGCCAAGGGCGAGGTGCTGGGTCTGCTGGGCCCCAACGGTGCGGGCAAGACCACGTGCTTTTACTCGATCATGGGCCTGGTGAAGCCGGATTCGGGCCGCATCCTGATGGACGGCGTCGATGTGACGCGCCTGCCGATGTATCGCCGCGCGATCCTGGGGCTGGGCTATCTGCCGCAGGAAACCTCCATCTTCCGGGGCCTGACGGTGGAGCAGAACATCAGCGCGGTGCTGGAACTGGTGGAGCCGGACAAGTCCGTGCGCGCCTCAGAACTGGAGCGTCTGCTGGAAGAATTCGGCCTGACCCGCTTGCGCTCCAGTCCGGCGATGGCCTTGTCAGGCGGTGAGCGCCGCCGCTGCGAAATTGCGCGCGCTTTGGCGGCCAAGCCCTCGATCATGCTGCTGGACGAACCGTTTGCAGGCATCGATCCTCTATCGATTAGCGATATCCGCGATCTGGTGAAAGACCTGAAGACGCGCGGCATCGGCGTGCTGATCACCGATCACAACGTGCGCGAGACGCTAGATATCGTGGACCGCGCCTGCATTATCTATGGCGGACAAGTGCTGTTCGCCGGCAGCCCCGAGGCGCTGGTGGCGGATGAAACCGTGCGCCGCCTCTATCTGGGCGAAGGCTTCACGCTTTGAGTACTGTTCAGCCGGGGCACTGACGGGTGGGTTTGGGACCACGCCTTGACCTGAGGCAGACCCAGTCGCTGGTGATGACGCCGCAGTTGCAGCAGGCGATCAAGCTGCTGGCGCTGTCAAACCTGGAAGTTGAAACCTTCATCGGCGATGCCGTGGCCGCCAATCCCTTGCTCGAAGTCGGCGGTGAATCGCCTGAGCCGGCAGGCGCCATGGACGGTTCGCCCGATTTGGACTTGCGCAGCACCAGCCTGGAAAGTTCACGCGTCGACCAGTTGATCGGCGAGGGCCATGCGGCGGACGACCGGCCGCTCGATCTGGACCCCGCCGCCGCCGTGGTCGATCGCGATACCGGCGATGGCGCGATACTCGACGCGGCCTGGGGCGGCGAATTGCGGATCGGCGGCGGCGAGGAAGGCCCCGGCATCGACGAGCGCGGCGGCCATGGCGAAACTTTGATCGAGCATCTGGAAGCGCAACTGGGGCTTGTGGCGCCGGATGCCCGGATCGAGGCGATTGCGCGCTATCTGATCGGCTTGCTGGACGATGCCGGGTATCTCCCGGTCCCCTTGCGCGAAGTGTGCGACGACCTGGGGATTGCCCTGGCCGAAGTGGAGGCGGCGCTGGCGGTGGTGCAGTCGCTGGAGCCGACCGGTGTGGGCGCGCGCGGACTGTCGGAGTGCATCGCCCTCCAGGCACGAGAGGCGGATCGCTACGATCCGTGCATGGCGCGCCTGATCGACAACCTGGATCTGGTGGCGCGCGGAGAGTTCGCCCGGCTGCGCAAGATGTGCGCCGTCGATGACGAGGATTTCGCCGACATGCTGGCCGAACTGCGCGGCTACGATCCCAAGCCCGGCCTGCAGTTTGGCGGCGAGAGCGGCGGCGCGGTGACTCCTGACATCCTGATCGAGCCCAGCGGCGAGGGGTGGAAGATCGCGCTGAACGAGGCAACCCTGCCGCGCCTGGTGGTGAACCGAAGCTACTATGTTGAACTGCGCGGCTCGTGCGGGGACAAAGCTTCGCGCGGGTGGCTGTCGGAAAAGTTGGCCGATGCCAACTGGTTGATCAAGGCGCTGGACCAGCGGCAGAAGACGATCCTGAAAGTGGCCAGCGAACTGGTGAAGCAGCAGGAAGGTTTCTTCCGCCACGGCGTTTCGCAATTGAAACCGCTGACCCTGCGCACCGTGGCGGAGGCGATCGGGATGCACGAATCCACCGTCAGCCGGGTTACATCGGCTAAGTATCTGCTGTGTTCGCGCGGCACGTTCGAACTTAAATACTTTTTCACCTCAGGTATTTCTACGGCAGGTGGAGAAGGCGCATCCGCCGAAGCGGTAAAATCGGCTATTCGCAAATTGATCGACGCTGAAAGTCCCAAGGCGATTCTATCGGACGATTCGCTGGTCGACCTCCTGAAGGCGCAGGGGTTCGACCTGGCACGCCGTACCGTGGCGAAATATCGCGAGGCGATCGGCCTTGGCAGTTCGGTGCAGCGGCGGCGGCAGAAAGCCATCGCCGCAATTCGCTAGCGTTTCCGCCACTGCCAGAAAAGCAAGCCGGTAATACTAATAGCACTTAGTAAAAAGCGGTTTGCGTTTCCCATTTTCATGCTAGCTTCCTCCAGACCGACGCTCCCTTAACGGAACGTGAGCGAGAAGCGTCGGCATGGGAGAGGATGTCCTTATGGCTTTTGCTCATAGGACGCCGGACAAAAGCAGAGCGCTGACGGTAACCGCCGTGGCCGCCTTGCACGGCGTTGCACTTTACGCACTCATCACCGGGCTAGGCGTGGAATACGTCCAGAAAGTCACTACGGTGCTGATCGGCAAAAACATCCCGCTGGAGATGCCGCCGCCGTCACCAACCCCGGAACCGGTCAACACCCCGGCAGACGTGCAATCGGTCGTCACGCGCACGATCAATCCTATCGCGAAGGTATCGCCTGAGGCCGTGCCGATCAACGATCGCGTACCGATCGTGGCGTTGCCCCAGATCGGTGACATCATCATCGATATTCCGGGCCCGACCGCTTCGGCCAGTGCCGAACCGCAGGCCTTCCCGCCCAGGTCCGCCCGCCCGCGCAACAATCCGGCACAGTGGGTCTCCACCATTGACTATCCCAGCGCAGCGCTGCGCCGCGGCGCCCAGGGCCTGGTGCGTTTCGAATTGTCGGTCGGAACCGATGGCAAGGCCACGTCTTGCCGCGTGACCGCCGCCAGCGGCGCGCCAGAGCTTGACGCAGCGACGTGCAAGCTGGTCACCCAGCGCGCGCGCTTCGAGCCGGCGATGGACAGCACCGGGGTGAAAGTGAGCGGCACGTACACCGGCTCGATCCGCTGGGTGATCCCGCACGACTAGAGTTCAGCCAGTGCGATCCGGTTGCAAAAGCCGGACGCACCCTCCGGGGTGGTGTCATATCCGCGCCTCATTATGCGCCGCCCCGGATAACTATTGAATTCTCCAAGATTTTTCTGTCATCACGACGGAGCTGGGAACCGCGCCCACCCTCGCGAGCTATGGACTCCGCTGAGGAGGAGCGTGACATGGCGGCGCGTGCATATTGGCAGGGTCAGATCCGGCTGGCGTTGGTCTCCATCCCGGTCGAAATATATCCGGCAACGAAGTCCGGTGCATCGATCAGCTTTCGGCAAATCCACGAACCCAGCGGCAAACCCATCAACTACGAAAAGGTGGTGCAGGGGATCGGCCCGGTGGACCACGGCGACATCGTCAAAGGGTACGAAGTGTCGAAAGGCAATTTCGTGCTGCTGGAAGATGATGAAATCGAGGCGGTCAAGATCGAGAGCCGCAAGACGCTAGAACTGGTCCAGTTCGTCGACCAGCACGAGATCGACGTCTTCTATTTCGAGAAGCCCTATTATGTGGTCCCGGCCGATGATCTGGCGGACGAGGCCTTCATTGTCCTGCGTGACGCACTGCGCAAGACCCGCAAGATCGCCTTGGGCCAGTTGTCGGTTCGCGGGCGCGAGCAGCTGATCAGCTTGCGGCCCTGCGGCAAGGGCATCGTGCTGGAAACGCTGCGCTATGCCGACGAGGTGAAGCGCGCCCAAAGCTACTTCAACGAGATCCCCAATGAGACGCCCAGCGAGGACTTGCTGGACCTTGCCACCACCCTGATCGAGAAGAAGAGCGCGCCCTTCGAACCGTCCGAGTTCCATGACCGCTATATCGACGCACTGAAGGGACTGATCGACAAGAAGAGCAAGGCCAAGGGCAAGAAAAAGATACTGGAAGACGTGGATGAGCCCGAGACGGGTCGCGGCTCGAACGTGATCGACCTGATGGCGGCGCTGCGAAAATCGGTCGGCAGTGGCGCGGCCAAGAAAGCCCCGGCAAAGAAAGCCGCGGCGGCCACGAAGGAACCGGCGAAGAAGGCTCCGGCCAAGAAACCGGCAAGCAAGAAGGCGGCAACCAAAAAAGCGGAGGCCACGCCGGCGCCACGCTCCCGCAAGCGCGCCTGAGCCGTGTACCTCCCGGCCCCATATCCCGTCGGCCCGGACTTGATCCGGTGCCCCGCTTGGGCCTGGGCACATAAAGAAAAAGCGAAACCCTGCACCAGTTCCGGGGAAACGGCGACGGTGGAGCGGGCCGGTTACACGGGTTGCCTCGCGCTGGCGGGGGGGCGCTGACCTATGGCTGAGCGCAAATCCCGGTCTGCCAAGGACCCGCTTGCCGAATACAACCGCAAGCGTGACTTCCAGAAAACCGCTGAACCTGCCGGCAAGGCGCAGCATAGCAAGGGCGGAAATCTCTTCATCGTCCAGAAGCACGCGGCCACCCGGTTGCACTGGGATTTTCGCATCGAAGTGGACGGAGTGATGAAGTCCTGGGCGGTCACCAAGGGCCCCAGTCCCGATCCGGACGACAAGCGGCTGGCTGTCCGCACCGAGGACCATCCGCTCAGCTATGCCGAGTTCGAGGGCGCGATTCCCAAGGGCGAATATGGCGGTGGCACGGTGATGCTGTGGGACAAGGGCACGTGGGCCCCGATCCCCGGTAAAAGCGCCAAGGACATAGATGAAGGCCACTTGCATTTCACCCTTGATGGCGAGCGGATGAAAGGCGAATGGCTGCTGGTTCGCCTGAAACCGCGCCCCGGAGAAAAGCGCGAGAACTGGCTGCTGCGCAAAGTTAGGGACGACTTTGCGCAAGAGGGCGATCAACTGGTCGAACATGAGCTGACCAGTGTCCTCACCGGTCGTTCGATGGCGGAGATCGAGGCGGACCGTAAGGGTGAGTTCACGCTGGCGGGAAAGAAGGGCAAGGCGTTCACCGCGCAGATGGAAGCGGCTGCCACGCACAATGCCAAGGCCGCGAAGCCCGCCAGGCGAAAGGCCAAGGCCACCGGCAAACCGCCCAAGTTCCGCAGTCCGCAGCTTGCGACGCTGGTCGACGCGGTCCCGGCGGGCAACCAGTGGATGCATGAAATCAAGTTCGATGGCTATCGCGCGCTGATCGCGGCAGCGGGCGCAACGGTGACGGTCTATACCCGCAATGGGCACGATTGGACCGACAAGTTCGGCCCGCTGGCCGAGGCGATTGCAGCATTGGATCTGCCGCCTTGCCTGATCGACGGGGAGATCGTGGCCTATGGCAAAGACGGCAACCCGGACTTCTCCTCGCTCCAGGCCGTGCTCAAACGCGGGCATGGTTCGCAGTCTTCGAAGGACAAGCTGGACCTGTTCGCGTTCGACCTGTTGGAATTGAATGGCAAGGATTTGTCCGGCCTCCCCAACATCGAACGCAAGGAGCGGCTCGAGGCGTTGCTGCAGCACGCCGAGCCGCCCGTGCGAGTGGCGGATCACGTGATCGGCGCGGGTGAAAAGCTGTTCAAGGCGATGTGCAGCGCGGGCCAGGAAGGGATCATCGCCAAGCGCATTGACGCGGCCTATGCGGGGCGGCGATCGCAGAACTGGGCGAAGGTTAAATGCATCAGCCGGCAGGAGTTCGTCGTAGTTGGCTGGACGAAATCGAGCGCGAAGGGGCGACCCTTCGCTTCGCTGTTGCTGGCACAGCATGAAGGCAAGGCGCTGGTTTACAAGGGCAAGGTCGGCACCGGTTTCAATGCCGATACGATGGCTGACGCGTGGGCGAAGCTGCAACCGCTCGCCCATGATAAGCCACCGGTGGAAGTGCCGCGCGTGGAGGCCCGGGGCGCGCAATGGATCAAGCCGAAGCTGGTGGCCGAGATCGCCTTTGCCGAGTTCACGGGCGAAGGTCGAGTGCGGCATGGCAGCTTCCTGGGATGGCGTCAGGACAAGCCTGCGCGGCAGGTGAAGCCCGAGAAGCCTGCCAAGGCCCCCGTGAACGCCCCGGCAATCACGATCAGCAACCCGGATCGCGTGATCTTTCCCGAAAGTGGCCAGACCAAGGGCGAACTGGCCGCCTACTATCATCAGGTTTCGCCGATCATGCTGCCGTTCGCCGGCAATCGCCCGGTCAGTCTGGTGCGTTGTCCGCAGGGCCGGGCCAAGAAGTGCTTTTTCCAGAAGCATGACAGCGGCAGCTTCGGCGCGAATGTCCACCAGGTGCCGATCCGCGAAAAGGACGGCGGCAGCGAGGATTATCTTTACGTCGATAGTGCCGATGGCCTGATCCAGTGCGTGCAGATGGGCACCATCGAATTCCACGCATGGAGCGCGCGCGCCGATGCCGTGGAGAAGCCGGATCGCCTGATCATCGACCTCGATCCCGATGAGGGGCTTGGCTTTGCCGAGGTCAAGAGCGCCGCCAAGGACATCCGCGATCAGCTTGCCGAACTGGGCCTTGCCAGCTTCGCCATGCTATCGGGTGGAAAGGGCATCCATGTCATTGCACCGCTGACGCCGGGGCACGATTGGGACGCACACAAGGATTTCGCCCGCCGCTTTTCCGAAGCGCTGGCGACGGCTGAGCCCGATCGCTTCGTCGCCACCATGAGCAAGGCAAAGCGCAAGGGCCGCATTTTCATCGACTGGCTGCGCAATCAGCGCGGCGCGACCGCGGTGGTGCCATACTCGGCCCGCGCAAGAGCGGGCGCACCGGTCGCCGCGCCGATCGCCTGGAGCGAACTGGACGGGTATGACGCCGCCAGCGCTTTCACTATCGAGGACGGGGCTAAACTGTTGAAGCGAGCGCAAGGAAAGGCTTTGAAAGGGTGGGGTTTCGCCGATCAGGAACTGCCCGACCTTTAAGGCGCATCGCTCTTCGGCCTAGCTGTCCTTGAAATCGTCACCGAGGTACAGCGAACCCTTTCCGTAAAGATAGTCCGGGTTGAAGCGGGAGAAGCGCTCAAGCTCTGGCCGGTCGGGCAGGGTCACGCGGCCCCGGTTGATCTCCAGCAGACCCCGTTCGCGCACCGCTTTGATGACGCGGTTGATATGGACGGCGGTGGTGCCGCAAGCATTGGCAAGGTGCGTCTGCAGCAGCGGCATGTTGAAACCATGCGTATCGGCCAAATCCACGAAGTTCAGCCGATGCCACAGTTCGCACACGATGTGGCCCAGGCGCTCCTCGGCCTTGAGTTGTTCCAGCTTGAGAATCCACTCACGATGAATCGCGGCGTCCAAAAGCGTTGAGAACCATAGCACGCGCGTCAGGTGCGGCTCGTTCCGCACGATATCCTGCAGCTTGGAATGGCTGACGTATCCCAGCAACGCCGGGCCGATCGTCACCACGTCATGATCGAGGCGCTTCAAGGCGAAAGCATGAAGGTCCACGAAGTCCCCGGGAACTTGCAGCCCGACGATGTTGCGTGCGCCCTCATCGTCGATCACGCGGGCGATGAAGCCATCCAGCAGCAAGGTGCTGCGCGTTGCCTCTACCGCACGGGCCTGGACGACATGGCCATCGGGCACGCGCTCCGTCCGCTCGATCAAACTGTCCAGCACCTCGACCTCACGGTCGGTGAGCGCATGGCGCAACCTGCCCTTCAGAAAAAGGCGAGTCAGACCTGAAGGCTCACTCAAGACATGACTCCCGTGCAACTGATAATTGTTAACCCGTAGTTTGCACGAACAGCCGAGACAACCCGCGCAGATGCAAGTGCAACGCGCTCGCGATGGATAAGTTCACGTATCCGGCGAGACGTTGAACACGCGGGTGCAGCCGGCTTTGGCCAAGCAGGCACCGGCTGGAAATTCCTCATCGCGCTCGCCATATCCGTCGCCAAGGAGACCTGCGAATGAGCAAGATCGAGATGACAGATGCGCAGTGGCGCGAAAAACTGACCCCCGAGCAATATGCCGTATTGCGTCAGGCCGGTACGGAGCGGGCTTTCACCGGAAAATATGAAGGCAACAAGCAGGAAGGCACCTACACCTGTGCGGGGTGTGGCGCGCCGCTGTTCGGGTCGGACACGAAGTACAACTCCGGATCTGGCTGGCCGAGTTATACCGCGCCGGTGGAAGATGGTGCGGTGGACGAACATCGTGACGTTTCGCACGGCATGGTCCGCACCGAAGTGCGCTGCGCGACGTGCGAAGGGCACCTGGGACATGTCTTTCCCGATGGTCCCGGGCCGACCGGCCTGCGCTATTGCATTAATTCCGCGGCGTTGGACTTCCAACCCGGGAACGGCTCGGCGCAGGACTGACGCGGCGATCATGACCGGGCAGGGCGGTGTTAACCGCGGGTTACAAAACGCTGCGCCACAGTGTAGGCCTTGCTCGCGTCATACTGGCTCGTCACGGGGGTTCGTAATCTAGAATGCCGAAACAATCGGGCGGGCGTCGCAATAGCCCGAGCGGTCGCTCTGAAGAGCCTGCCCGCCGGCCATTCTGGCTGCGCCTCGTGCGCGGCACTCTGATCTGGGGAGTCGCGCTGGCGTTGCTGGGCGCGATCTTCCTGGGCACCGCCGTTTACATGACCGCGCGCGAATTGCCCTCGTTCTCCTCGCTGCAGAGTAGCCAGAACGGGCAGATGATCGTGGTGCGCGCTCGCGATGGGACCGAACTGGTCTCGCTCGGCCCCAGCTACGGCCAATGGCTGTCCTACGACAAAATTCCGGATATCATGAAGGACGCCATCGTCTCGGTGGAAGATCGGCGATTTCGTGAGCATTGGGGCGTCGACCCGGTCGGCGTCGGCCGGTCCGTGATGGTGCGTGTGGAAAAGGGGCGCTGGCGACAGGGTGGCTCCACGATCACGCAGCAGCTGGCCCGGACGATCTTCCTCAACAACAGCCGCACTTTCGGGCGCAAGATTCGTGAGGCGGTGCTGGCGCTGGCACTGGAACACAAGTTCAGCAAGAACGAGGTGCTCGAACTGTACCTCAACAAGGTCTATTTCGGGGGCGGTGCCTATGGCATCGATGCCGCCAGCCGCAAGTTCTTCGGTCATCCAGCCACAGAGCTTTCCACCGCTGAGGCCGCGATCATCGCGGGCTTGGTGAAGGCTCCGTCCAACTATTCGCCCACCGCCGATGTCGAAGCCGCGAAGTCGCGCGGCAAGGTGGTGCTGAGCCAGATGGCGAAGGCCGGCGTGATCTCGCAAAGCGATGCCGCCGAGATCGACCTGGACGATGTGAAGATCGCCAAGGAGCGCGGCCAGAACTCGGTGCGCTACTTTACCGACTGGGCGCTGCCGCAGCTGGACGTGCTGCTGCCTGAGACCGACGAGCCGATCGAGGTGTGGACCACGCTGGACGTGGGGATGCAGCGCGCGGCCACGCAGGCGATCGACAGCAATGTGCCAAAGGGTGCTCAAGGCGCGCTGGTCAGCCTGGATGGCGACGGTGGCGTGCTGGCGATGGTGGGCGGCACGGACTACGTGCACTCGAACTACAACCGCGCCACCCAGGCGATGCGCCAGCCCGGGTCCGCCTGGAAGCTGTTCGTCTATCTCGCCGCGCTGGAGGCGGGTTACACGCCCGACGATCGCGTGGTGGACGAGCCGGTGACGATCGCGGGCTGGAGCCCCAACAATTCAGGCCGCACATTCGCCGGTGAGATCGATGTGCGCACCGCGTTCGCCTACTCCAAGAATACCGTGGCGGCTTCGCTTGGCAACGAAGTGGGCTTCGGCACCGTCGCCTCGATGGCGCGGCGCTTCGGCATCACCACGCCCGTCAACACCAACCCATCGATGGTGCTGGGAACGTCGGACGTGCGCGTGATCGACATGACGCGCGCCTTTGCCGCCGTCTCCGCAGGGGGTACAGCGGTGGAGCCTTATGGCATCCTCAAGGTGACGACCACCAAGGGCGAGCTGCTCTACGAGCATAAGGCCCAGGCGGGGCAAGTGCTGGTGCCGCCCAATGTCGCTGCCGGGATCACCGACCTGCTGCAATCGGCGGTGGCCACCGGCACGGGCCGAGCGGCGCAGATCGGCCGTCCGGTGGCGGGCAAGACCGGCACGACATCGTCCAACAAGGATGGCTGGTTCCTCGGCTTTTCCAGCGGCATCACCACCGGTGTGTGGATGGGCCGCGATGATGCCAAGGCGGTGCCGGGGCTGCAGGGCGGCCACGCGCCTGCCTCCGCCTTCGCCGCCTATATGCGCGTCGCAGTGAAGGGCCGGCCCGTGAAGCCGTTCGATACCGAACTGAAGCTGCCGGAATGGCAACTGGAGCCGGACGACGAGCAGATGACCGGCAGCCCGGACGACTATTACTACACCGACGAGAACGGCAACCTGATCCAGCCCGGCAGCACCAGCCGGCGCGGCCCGGCGGATGGTCCGCCGCGATACGAGGACGGCGATGTCGGCGCTGGCGAGGGCCCTGCCGGCCCTGCTCCAGCCAATCGCGCTCCGCCTGCCGTGGGGGATGACTTCCTGGAGCAGGCCACGGGCGGTCGGCGCAACCAGCCTGACCCGGATCTTCGCGCCGCGCCGCCACCGCCCAACGCGTTCCGCCGGCCCTCGTACCCGCCGCAGCAGGGCCGCCCGGCGCCGCGTCCGGAGTATGATCAGCAATAGGGGCGGGGCGCGTTCGCGCATCCCTTCAACAGGTTTGAAGCTCGTACCGTTCCGCTCGTGTCGAGCGTAGTCGAGACACGGCTCTTGGCGTGAGCATCTCTTGACTACGCTCGACACGAACGGGATTGGGACAGGACTGTCGTCGGGCAAAGAAAAGCCACCGGTTTCCCGGCGGCTTTTCTTATTGCCGATGTTGCCCGATCAGCGAATGCGGACCGGCAGATAAGCGGCGGGCTGGCCACGGCGCTGGACGCGCAGCAGCACGGCATCGCGGTTGGAACTCTTGGCTGCGCGGGCGGCGGCGTCGAGGTCTTGCGGGCCGACCACGTTCTGATAGTTGACCGACAGGATGATATCACCCCGGCGCAGGCCCTTCTGGCCGGCATCGGAACTGGGATCGACCGCCGTCACCACCACGCCACGCGTACCGTCCGCAGCACCCAGCTGGCGCGCGATCGTGGGCGTGAGGGCGATGGCCGAAAAGCCCAGAGCCTGGTTCGATATAGCTGGATTCTGATCCTGCTGGGGCTGCGTCAGGTCGTCCTGATCCTGGCCGGGGGCGTTGCCGAAGTCCTCCTGCGCCAACTGCTCCTGCGTCGGGCGCTTGCCGACCGTGGCATTGAGCGTGATCGTCTTGCCGTTGCGGACAACCTCGATCGGGATGCGCGTGCCGGGCCGTTCGTTGGCGACGATGAAGCTGAGCGTCTGCTCACGCGTCACGTCCTTGCCGTCGATCCGCACTACGACGTCACCGGCCTGAAGACCCGCCGCCGCCGCCGCGCCGCCCGGCGTCACCGCCTGAACGAACTCACCTCGATTGCGGGCGATGCCCAGCGATGCAGCGAGATCTTCGGTCACGGGCTGGATCTGGATGCCCAGATAACCACGCTCGATCGCGACGCCTTTGATCAGCTTTTGCACGATCGGTGCGGCGGTTTCGGCCGGGATGGCGAAACCGATGCCGACGCTGCCGCCAGTGGGCGAGAAGATGGCATTGTTGATGCCCACGACCTGGCCGTTCATATCGAACAGCGGACCGCCGGAGTTGCCGCGATTGATCGAGGCGTCAGTCTGGATATAGCGATCGTACGCGCCGCCGCCGGTGTTGCGGTAGACGGCCGAGATGATGCCCGCCGTAACCGTGCCGCCCAGCGCGAAGGGGTTGCCGATCGCGACCACCCAGTCACCCACACGGGCCTTGCTGGAATCGCCGAACTTCACGAACGGCAATGCCTTCGAGGCGCTGATCTTCAGCACCGCCAGGTCGGATTCGGGGTCCT
This sequence comes from uncultured Novosphingobium sp., assembly GCF_964277725.1. Lineage (NCBI taxonomy): Bacteria > Pseudomonadati > Pseudomonadota > Alphaproteobacteria > Sphingomonadales > Sphingomonadaceae > Novosphingobium > uncultured Novosphingobium sp. The sequence continues at coordinate 17,487 of NZ_CAXYKL010000261.1, forward strand.
TGCCCACCAGTTTTGCGGGATAATCGGTGCCATCCGGCATGGTGACGGTGATCGATTCCACCTGCGCGCCCTTGCCGTCGGCGGTGATCACGTGATTGTTGGTGACGATGTAGCCGTCAGCCGAGATAATGAAGCCAGAGCCCAGCGACTGTGCCTCACGCGTCTGGCCGCCACCGCCGCCGCCCTGACCGCCGAACATGCCTTCGAAGGGCGTCCCGGCGAAGGGGTTCTGCGTCTGAACCTGAACGCGCTGTCGCGTGGAGATGTTGACGACGGCAGGGGCGAGCTGCGCGGTCAGATCGGCGAAGCTGCCCGGCGCACCGGCGCGCGGGACGACGTTCGTCATCTGGCTGGCCTCGTTCTGGGCAACTTGCGCGCCGGCAGGCAAGCCGGTGACAAGCGAGGCGGTCGCGCCGCCGACGAGGAGGGCGGTGGTCAATCCATAAGCATAACGCACAGGCTTCACGTCCTTTATTTCCTCCAATACGGGCGCCGTGGCACCCGGGCTTTCCAGCTTACCGATCCAAGCCCGAACGATTCAGGCGTCGGCGGCTTAACCGGTATTGAATGGCGGTGTTCCCGAAGTGTAGGTTTACGGGAAACATTGCCGGGTCACTGGCCCCAAGGATCACTGGACCGAAAAATTACTGGCCCTTGAACTCCTTCAGGTACGAATTGTCGGGCGAGAGCACGATGGTGGTGGCGCTATCGCCTTGGGCGAAGGCGAAGTCGTAGCTCTGCATGGCGCGATAGAAGTCGTAGAACTTGGGATCCTTGCCAAAGCTTTCGGCATAGGTCTTGGCGGCCTGCGCCTCGGCCTCGGCGCGGGTGATCTGCGCCTGCTTCTGGCCCTGAGCGCGGATCGTGGTCGATTCCTGCTCGCGCGCGGCCTGCATCCGGGTGAACGCGCTTTCCAGCGAGCCTTCGGGCAGATCGGCGCGCTTGATCCGCACGTCGACGATCTGGGCGCCATATTCACGCGCTTCCTGATCGAGGCCCCTGCGGATGTTTTCCATGGCCTGACCGCGCTCCGCCGTCAGCAACGAGCGGAACGTGCGCTTGCCCAGTTCCTGGCGCAGCACCGAGGTCATGATCGGCTCAAGCTGTTCCTGCACCCGTTCCGGCGAACCGGCGGTGCGCACCATCTTGACCGGATCGATCACACGGAAGCGCGCATAGGCATCCACATTCAGCCGCAGCTGATCGGTGGAGAGCACTTGCTGGGGCTGCATGTCGAGCGAAAGCAACCGTTTGTCGATGCGGATCACTCGCTCGGCGAAGGGGATGCGCAGCGACAGGCCGGCGCCTGTGCTGCCATAGGGCACGTTGGGCCGATAGCGGTTGATTACGCGCACCGGCTCGCCAAAGCGGACCACCACGGCCTGTTGTTCTTCCGGCACCATGATGACGCTGGAGAGCAGAACCACCACTGCCACGGCGGCGGCGATCAGCGGGGCTTTGTACTGTTGCCAGATATCGGTCACTGCACGGCTCCCGTCGTCGGCGTCGCGGAGGGCGCAGGGGTTGGCGTAGCCTCGGCATTGCTGCTGCGGCGGCGCACCTCGGGCAGGGGCAGGTAAGGTGTCACGCCATTGGATTCGACGATCACCTTGTCGTTGTTGCTCAGCACGCGCTCCATCGTTTCGTAATACATCCGTCGCCGTGTGACCTCGGGCGCGAGCTTGTACTGCTCGTAGACCTTGTCGAACGCAGCGGCATCACCCTGCGCGCGGGCAAGCAGCTGCTGGGCCCAGGCGCGCGCATTGGAGCGATCGCGTTCGGCATCCTGCTGTGCGGACGTCACCTGCTGGAACGCGCCGATCACCTTGGCGGGCGGATCGGCCTTCTTGATCTCGACACCCTGGATGACCACGCCGGCGCGATAGAAATCCAGAACGCGCTGCATCCGGTCGCGCACGGCCTGTTCCACCTGGGCACGGCCCGCGCCGGACAACGCGCCATCCAGCGAAACTTCCGCGATGGCGGAGCGCATCGCCGCCTCTGCCACTTCACGTACGGTGTCCTCAGGGTCTGACAGGCGGAAGCGGTAGTCCATCAGGTTCTTGATGTTCCAGCGCACCAGATAGGACAGGTCGACCAGGTTCTGATCGCTGGTGAGCATCAGCTTCTCACCCTCGCCATCGGGGATGGTGTAGCGCTGGATCGAGGTGACGTCGGTCACCTCCACCGACTGGATCGGCGCGGGCAGCGTGATCGAGACGCCGGGGCCGATCGTGCGGGCATACTTGCCGAACGTGGTGACGATCCCCTCTTCCTTGGGGCCGACCATGTGCACGCTGGTGACGCCCAGCCATACGAGCGCGACGCCCGCCACGATCAGGGGTAGCCAGCTCTTGCCATCGGGGCGAACCGGCATGCGCGGCATCCCGCCGCCGGGACGGCCACCACCGTTGCCGCCACCACCACCGGTGCGGCGCTGTTCGCGCTGCTTGAAGATATCCTCGATACTGGCGGCCCGGCGCGGCTTTTCCCCCGGCGTGCTGCTGGGCGGAAGCCAGGGATTGCGCGGCCCACGCTCAGGCGGGGATGCAGGACCTTCCTCTGAGCCGCCATCGCCGCCGGAGCCGCTGGCAGCCCCCGCGCCGTCGCCGTCTCCATTGCCGCCTTTGTCGCCCCCGCCCCATGGGCTGCGACGCCCGGACATGGCCAGCGCGCCGCGCAACAATCCACCACCTGTAATTTTCATGCGTTCGTTATAGGAACGGGTCTCCGCTAAAAACAGTGTCCTTCTTGTGCTTTTTCCTTGCTAGGGGACGGCTTCGCCACCCGGAGAGCCCATGTCCAGCGAGCCTGCTGACCTTCTGAAAGCCCGTCTACCCGCGCAAGTCCTTGAACGGCTTGCCTCGCTGCGTCTGGCGGATGGCCGCGTCACCCTGGTGCTGGATGCCTCCGGTCTGGATGCAGCGGCGCGCACGGCCTTGGAAGCAGAGGCGCAGTCGGCACTGGCGCAGGCGCCGGACATCACCGAAGTGCGCGTCGCGATGACGGCGGACAAGGCTGCCCCGCCGGCAAAGCCCCGGATCATCGCCGTCGCCTCGGGCAAGGGAGGCGTGGGCAAGTCCACCGTTTCGACCAACCTGGCCGTTGCCCTGGCCCGGGCCGGCCACAAGGTCGGCATGGTGGATGCCGATATCTACGGCCCCTCGCAAGCGCGGCTGCTCGGCACGGAAGGGCTGAAACCCACCGCGCGGGAAAAGACGCTGATCCCGGTTCAAAGCCCTTACGGCGTGCCGGTCTTGTCGATCGCGCACCTGGTCGATGCCGGGCAGGCGATCGCCTGGCGCGGGGCGATGGCAGGCAATGCGCTGGGCCAGATGCTGGATGGCGACTGGAGCGGGGTGGACGT
>NZ_CAXYKL010000262.1:0-7290 GCF_964277725.1 uncultured Novosphingobium sp.
GTGAACTCGACGAACTCGAAGCCGTTAAGGCCCAGCGGATTGGTCTGGTCGGACATGGGCGGTTCCTCTCGATATTCTAGATAAGGCGTGGCTGGCGCGATGAAAGCGAGCGGCGCATCTCAGGCCCCCGCCTTGGCGTTCGCGTAGGCCTGTGTGCCTTGGGTGAAGACCGCATCCTGCGGCAGGATGGTGGTGATCGCGTGGTCGGGCGCGCCTTCCAACTCGCGATATAGCGGCGCGAAGTCGGTCTCGACCGTCTGCTTCAGCAGGTCCTCGAAGCTGTCGATGACGAAGTAGGTCTGTTGATAATCATCGATCCGATAGGGCGTGCGCATCAGGCGCTTCAAGTCGAAGCCCAGCCGGTTGGGCGAAGGATCGTCCAGCGCGAATATGGATTCCCCATGCGAGGAAACGATCCCCGCGCCATAGAGCTTGAGGCGATCACCCTGGCGGATCAGGCCGAACTCCACGGTGTACCAGTAGAGCCGGGCCAGGCGATTGATCGCCCCCAGGCCGTCGGCCCGCAGGCCACCTTCGCCGTAAGCCTGCATGTAATCGGCGAACACGGGATTGGCGAGTAGCGGCACATGGCCGAACACGTCATGAAAGATGTCCGGCTCTTCCAAATAGTCCAGCTGCTCCGGCGTGCGGATGAAGCGGCCCGCCACGAAACGCCGGTTCGCCAGATGCTCGAAAAAGACCCGATCCGGCACCAGGCCAGGCACCGCGACGACTTGCCAGCCGGTGGCTTTCATCAACCGCTCGGACAGCTCCTCGAAATCTGGGACTCCCGCCTTGGACATGCGCAGCACATCAAGGCCATCGATGAACTCATCTACCGCCCGCCCTGGCAGCATCTTCGATTGCCGCTCGAACAAGTGATTCCACATCGCGTGTTCGGCTGCGCTATAGGCCTGCCAGTCCTGCGGCACCGTCCAATCGGCAGCTGCGCCTTCGGGGGGAGATGATGCGATATGCGACATACCACGTTGTCGCACGAAATGGCTGAAATGAAATTTCTAAGTCAGCCATAAAGCGGCCTTCTCCGATGAAATATCATCAGATATAACGCGTATATGAAAGATATCAATCAATTCGATCCGATTGATCGCAGAATACTCACGCTCCTGCAGCAGGACGCCTCGATCAGTCACGTCGACCTGGCGCAGCATGTAGGGGCGTCAACTGCGTCATGCTGGCGGCGTATCAGGGCGCTGGAGGAAGCGGGCGTGCTCAGCCGGCCGGTACGCCTGGTCGACCCGGAAAAGGTCGGGCGCGGTGTCAATGTGATTTGCCACATCCGGATGCGATCGCACGCGCAGGACGCGCGCAAGGCGTTCGAGGACTTCGTGGCCGAGCGGCCGGAAGTGGTGGAGAGCTTCTCGATGTCAGGCGAATGGGACTACCTGCTGCGCATCGTCGTCGCCGACGTGGCGGGCTACAACATGTTCCTGATGCAGACCATGCTGGGCCATCCTTCCGTTGCCGGAGCGGCTTCTCATTTTGCCTTGTCGATGACGAAGTACACCACCGCGATCCCGATCGCCGACAGGGGCTGAGGCCCAGTGTTTGTTGCTGGCGCCACATTGTTCCCGCCAGGCCGAAATTGCCGTTTCTCTACGTGGATGGGATGTCACTCGAAGTAAGCATATAACAATTAAGCAAATTTCCCGGGGTATCGCTCGCGATTCCCATCGCCACGTAGCCTTAAAATATTTTATGATGTTGCTGGCTCGAAACAGCCGCACCGGGTGTTCAATCGCGGATATCTCGGAGCGTTTCGATGGCAACGGTTGCACTGACGGATTTCAAACCCGCCACGGGTGATGACACAAAGCGTGCCAAAAACGCCCTGCAGGCGCTCAACTTCTTCATGGCTGATATGCAGGCCGGCATCGGGCCATTCCTGGGCGTGTTCCTGCAACAGCGCGGCTGGACCTCGGGACCGATCGGGACGGTGATGACCGTGGGCGGCGTCGCCGGCATGCTGATGACCGTTCCGGCAGGAGCTTTCATCGATCATACCGAAAAGAAGCGTCTCGTCGTCATCGTCACCGGCATTTGCACGGTGATGGCGTCTTTCCTCATTCTTCTGTCGCAATCGGGACTGGTGGTGACCTTCAGCCAGGTGGCCACCGCGATCGCGGGGGCGGCGATCGGGCCAGCCGTCGCGGGCATGACCTTGGGCGTGGTGCGGCAAAAGGGCTTCAATGCCCAAAATGGCCGCAATCAGGCCTGGAACCACGCCGGTAACGTGGTGGGCGCGGGTCTATCCGGTTGGCTTGGTTGGAAATACGGCATGCCGGCGATCTTCTATCTGGCGGCCGTGTTCGGCGCTTTGGCGATCATCACCGTGCTCATGATTCCGGAGAAAGCGATCGACCATCGGGCAGCGCGGGGTTTGGAACGCGGTGATGACGCCGCTGATGAGCCCGAGGGAGGCGGCAAGGCCGAAGGGTTCCGCACGCTGTTGCAAAACAAGCCGATGCTGGTGCTGGCGGCGGCCCTCGCCTGCTTCCACTTGGGCAATGGCGCGATGTTGCCGCTTTACACCCTGGCAGTCGTGGGGGCGGGCAAAGGCAACCCCGCGCTGTTTACGGCCACCGTTGTCGTGGTGGCGCAAGCGGTGATGATCGTCGCCTCGCTGCTGGCGATGAAGATGTCAGCGGGGAAGGGGTACTGGTTGGTGCTGCTGATATCGTTTGCCGCGCTACCGCTTCGTGGGCTGCTGGCGGGTACATTCATCGAGCATTGGGGCGTGTGGCCCGTCCAGGCGCTGGACGGCATTGGAGCGGGCCTTCAAAGCGTGGCTGTGCCGGGCCTAGTGGCTTGTCTGCTCAGCGGCACCGGGCGCGTCAACGTGGGCCAAGGCGCGGTGATGACCATTCAGGGCGTCGGCGCATCGCTCAGCCCGGCGATCGGTGGCTGGCTGGCCGAGGTGCTGGGGTATCACGTGGCCTTCTACGTGCTGGGCAGCTTTGCCCTGATCAGCCTAGCGCTGTGGATCGGCTTTGGTGCCATGCTGCGGCCCGCTTGCTCGGGAACGCGTGAGACAAGCCGCCGTCAGCCAGCATAATCGCTACACTGCGCTTACAGCGGCCAGGTCCAGAGGATCAGCGGCGTCCCCACTGCCAGCACCAGCAGCGATAACGGCGCGCCCAATCGGGCATAGTCACTGAACTTGTAGCCACCAGGGCCGAATACCAGCGTGTTGCACTGATGGCCGATCGGGGTGAGGAAGTCGCATCCCGCGCCAATCGCCGTCGCGATCAGGAACGCCTCCGGGCGATAGCCCAGGTCGCTGGCGAAGACCGCGGCGATGGGGGCCATAACCAGTACGGTCGCCGCATTGTTCAGGAATGGCGTGACGGCCATCGCCGCCGCCAGGATCAGCATCACCGCGCCCCACGGCGGTAAAGTGGCGGCCAGATGCGATAGCTGCGTGGCGATGACATCGGACGCGCCGGTGCTCTGCAACGTGGCGCTGACGGGGATCAGCGCGCCCAGCATGATCAGGATCGGCCACTCGATGGCTTCGTAAGCATCGCGCACCGGCAGCGCTCCGGTCACCAGTATCAGGCCGGCGGCAGCGAAGAACGCTATGGCGACGGGCACAAGACCGGTCGCCGTCGCCGTCATGGCGGCCGCCAGGATGATCACGGCCAGCCAACCGCGCCGCGCTGTACCCAGGCGGATCTGACGCTCGGCGATCGGCAGCACGCCCAGCTCGCGCAATCGCTCGGGCATCATATCAAGCGCGCCTTGCAGCACGATCACGTCGCCGGCCCGCAGGATGCTTTGTCCCGGCTCTTTAGCGAGCTTTTCACCTTCGCGCGAAATGGCGATCAGCCGCAGCCGCAATCGGTCCTGCAACCGCATCCGCGCGGCGGATCGATCGACCAGTGCCGACCCGGCCATGATCACGCCCTCCACCACGCCAGTATCGTCGTCCTGCTGCTCTTTGTCCTGGCCGGTCAGGATCAGCCCGTCGCGTGCGATGACGCGCTCCAGCGCATCGGGCTCACCGGTAAGGACGAGGACGTCGCCCGCTTCCACCACCATCTCGGAATGAGCTTCCTTGCTGTGGCCGCCGCGCTGGATCGCGGTAACGTCGACATCGTGGTCATGGCGGGCGACGAAATCAGCCAGGGTCTCCCCGATGCTCTGGTTGATAGGTGGGACTCGCGCCGCCGTTTCGTAGGAGGAAAGGTTCAGCGCCTGTCCCATGGAGACCGTGCCCTGCCGGTCGGATGGCAGGAGGCGATAGCCCAGGCGCAGGAATAAGAGGCCCACGATCAGCAGACCCAGTCCGGTCGGCAGATAGTCAAACATGCCGAACGGCTGTCCTGTCATCTCCTCTCGCACGCGACTCACGATGATGTTGGGCGATGTGCCGACCAGCGTCATCAAGCCACCCAGAAGCGAGGCAAACGACATCGGCATCAGGAAAACCGAGGGATTGGTGTCGCTCTTACGGGCGAACTGCGTGGCTGCCGGCATCAACATGGCCAGCGCGCCGACGTTTTTGACCAGACCGGAAGCCAGCCCGACGCAGGAAGTCAGCAGCAGCAGTTGTGAACCGACCCGCCTGATCCGCTGGGACAGATAAGCGACCGCGTCTTCGATCAAACCGGAACGCTGCACTGCGGCTGAGATGACCAGCGCCGAGCCGACGATGATCACGATGTCATCCGAAAAGCCGGTGAAGGCCTGATCCGGCTTCACCAGGCCAAGCGCTATGGCGCACAGCAACGCAATTATCGCGGTCACGTCGTAACGAAAGCGTTCCCACAGGAACAAGGCCATCATGCCAAAAAGGACGGCTACGGACAGCCACTGTTCAACGGTCATCGCACCTCGCGAAAGGAAGCTTAGGGTGTGGCAACCCACCGGCTCGAAGCAAGTGCCAGAGCAGGCCGTGTTTTTTCGCGGCGCGCCAAGCCATCAATGGAGAATTGGGGCGTCTACCCTTACGCTGCCCGTCAGATTCAGCGCTTTTAGAAAGCGGGTATCGTGACTTGCGACGAGCAGCGCCCCGTCGAACGATCGCAACGCCTGTTCCAGGGTCTCGATCGATTCGATATCCAGATGGTTGGTCGGTTCATCGAGGATGATCATCCAGGGTGATGCGGGTTCGGACAAGGCGGCGGCAAGGCCCGCACGCAACAACTCTCCGCCAGAGAAGGTGCCGACGATGCGCTCCGCCTCGCGATTGCGGAAGGCGAAGCGCGCGCAGGCGGCGCGAACCGCCTCTTCGTCCAGCGTCGGATGCAGTCTTTTCAGGTTGCCGACCAGCGTGTCATGCCGATCCAGCGCACCAACCTGCTGGTCGAGCATGACGATCCGTTCCCGCCGACTCCGAACGAGGCCGCTCGACGGCAAGATTTGGCCGGCGATCAGCCGCAGCAAAGTGGATTTGCCGGCGCCGTTAGGCCCGGTGACGGCCAGTCGCTGCGGTCCTTGCACGGTCAGTGTCCAAGGACCCAATGTGCGATCGCCCAGTTGCACGGTCGCTTGTTCGAGGATGACGATCTCGGACGAAGCGGGCAGTCCGCTTGCTGGCAGGTCTATCGTCAGCGGCGTCAGTATTTCGACCCGCGTACGCGCCTCATCCCGGTCGCGGGTTGCCTCGTCGATCTGCGCCTTGGCCAGACGCCGGGCCTGACCGCCGCTGTTCTCCGCGCGCTGCGCTTGTGCACCCAGCAGGATCTTGGGTTCAGAGCCTTTCGCGGCGAACGCGCGCCCCGCCTTGTCCCGGCGCTGCTTGGCTTCGCGCGCCGTTTGCGCCGAAGCGCGCGCAGCCTTTAGCGCCGCTTCACCACGTGTCAGTTCATCCCGCGCAGCCGCGCGCTCAGCCTCGCGGATCGCGGCGAAAGCGGACCATCCTCCGCCGACGATGCGATTGCCGATCGTGCGCAGCTCGACAACGCGATCCATGCCTTCCAGAAGGGCACGATCGTGGCTGGCCACCACCACGCCGCCACGCCACTTCGCGATGAGCCGAGCGATGGCTTCGCGTCCCATGAGGTCGAGGTTGTTGGTCGGCTCGTCCAGCAGCAGCAGATCGGGCGGCGCAATCAGCAGGCGGGCCATGCCGATCCGCGTCTGCTCGCCGCCCGAAAGCGTACCCATCAGCCGCTGCAAATCGATGCCGCCCAGCGCGACTTGATGGAGGGCGCTATCGATGGCGGCAGGCAGGGCCCAGTCGGCCGCGTCGAAATCGGCTGCATCGCCGTGACCCGCCTCGATCCGCGAAAGGATCGCGAGAGGTTGGGCGACGCCGATCGCGTCGGCCACCGTTTGATCCGGGTGCCAGGCTTGGGCCAGCATTCCGATAGTGCCTGTGCAAAGCACGGTGCCGGCCAGCGGCGTCACTTCGCCCGTGGTGATGCGCAGCAGGGTGGACTTGCCCGAGCCGTTGCGTCCCACCAAGCCAACGCGTTCAGCGCCGACGGACAGCGTCAGGTCATGGAAAAGCGGCCGCCCGTCAGGCGTGGCAGCGCAAAGATTCGAAAGCGTGAGGAAGCTGGACATGGGCACCGTAGACAACAGGGAAGGCAGGGCGGTTTGCGCTGATCTTCAACTGGTACACGGTGCAGGCATCCTTGATTGCGAACGCACCCTTAGCGCCGGACCGCACAAATTTCCAGCTTTGTCAGTTTGCGCCCGCCGCCTTGGGCGCACCATCGGGCAGGGCACCTGTTGGGCGCCGCCGCGTTCTTGGGGGCTATCCTCTGATCCCTCCCATCGCTGAAAGTCGAACATGCCCAGATATCTGGTCGCGCAAAGTGAATTGCCGGAGGAGCGTGCAGACCGGCGCGAACGGGCGGGGAAGAGCGCGGGAGAAACCTACAAGGCCACGTTATTACAATTGAGGCCCGGAGCGGACGTCATGATTGTCTCTCCGGCGGACGAGGATGCGCCCGCTTACAGTCAGGAAGAATTGGCCGCTTTCGACGCCGTGTTTCTTACCGGGTCACCCATGCACGTCTATCGCGAAACCAGCGAGGTTGCGCGGCAACTGATGTTCATGCGCGCGGTTTTTGCTTCTGGCACGCCATCATTCGGTTCATGCGCGGGGCTGCAAGTGGCGGTAGCGGCTGCGGGCGGATCGGTGCGAAAGATGCCGCAACGCATGGAAGCCGGGTTGGCCCGGCGCATCTCCGCTACCCCGGCTGGAAAGGATCATCCTTTGCTGACCGGCAGGCCAGGTTCCTGGGATGCGCTGGCGATCCATGGCGATGAAGTGGAGGCGCTGCCGCCCGGTGGCGTCCTGCTAGCCTCGAACGA
>NZ_CAXYKL010000263.1:0-8781 GCF_964277725.1 uncultured Novosphingobium sp.
TGGCGGTACTGGCGGCAACAACGGCGGCACCATCGTTGGCGGCAACGGCAACGGCACCGGCTGGAACTATCGCCTGCAGGGCGGCATCTCCAGCTTCGAACTGGATTTCTTCGGTAAGTACGCCAACGCCACGCAATCGCAGCGGGAAACCGCTCTTGCCACTGAGGCGGCGGCACGCACAGTCCGCCTGGGCCTGGTCGCCGATCTGGCGCAGGCATGGGCGGCTTACGGTTCAGACCGTGACCTGCTTCAACTGGCCGAAGCGACGGCCAAGAACGCGCAACGCAGCGTCGATCTCACGCGGCTGCGGCTGCGCGGCGGGGTCGCCCCGCGCACGGACTTGCGCCAAGCCGAACAAGTCCTCGAAACCGCACGTGGCGATCTGGCCCAGCAGCGGGCCGCGTTGGCGCAGGACGCCAACGTCATGCGCCTACTGATCGGCGCGGAATTTAGCGAGGCCCTGCTACCGGCGAGCATTTCCGAGGTATTGGCGGCCTATGGCACGCTACCCGCTGGTACCAACTCACAAGTCCTGCTGCGGCGGCCCGACGTGGTGCAGGCGGAGTACGAATTGCGTGCCACCAATGCCGATATTGGCGTGGCGCGGGCGCAGTTGTTTCCATCGATCTCGCTGACCGGCTTGCTGGGCGTGGCCAGCAACGCGCTATCGTCGCTGTTCAGCGGCGGCGCTTTCAATTGGTCGGCCGGCGCCAATGCTTCGTACAATATCTTCAACGCCGGTGGCCGCATCGCCAATGTAGAGGTCAGCAAGTCACGGCGCGATGCCGCGCTCGCCTCATACGAGCGGGCCGTGCAGTCCGCTTTTCGCGAAGTGGCGGACGCCTTGGCCGATCAAGGCACGCTGGGTGAGCGGCTGCGCGCGGCTGGTGCGAATACGGCGGCGGCGGCGGATACCGCGCGCTTGAGCGAAGCCCGCTATCGCTATGGCGTGGATGCATTCCTCTCCAGCCTGGACGCGCAACGCAGTCTCTACAGCGCCCAACGTTCCGAGATTGCGACACGCCTGGCGCTCGCCAGCAATAGAGTGACGCTCTATCGAGTCCTGGGCGGAGATGCGTCGACCGCGACGCCAGCGGGCGCGGAACCGGAAAGGCGCTGATCGGGCACAGCCCTATATCGATCGGCGAAGTGCGGGTTGCAGTCTGGGGATAGCTGCGGATATACCGGTAGCCCAAATCGATCCGGTTGTGCCACGGTCGGATCGCCCCATCGTCGAACCTGCGTTTGCGCCAGGGTTCGGCGCCATAAGCGCAGGAGACCCGTATTGGCATCGGCCATAATCGCACCGTCCGATCGCTTGCCGGTTGCCTTCCGCTCTGAAGTCCTCGCCTGATGCCGCAAGATAGCCGTCCCGGGCATTCCGAGATCAAGGACCCGATCGCATCAGGCCGCATCGAGCTTACGCCGGAAGAGCTGGCGGAGCCCAAACGCCATATCAACTTGCGGCTGACGGTGATTGCCAGGCTGGTCCGCAGCATCTTCGACAGGGATGTCTCCGTTCTGGGCGTCACGCGCTCGCAATGGACGATGATTGCAGTCGTCTCGCGCCTGCCGGGCTGCACCCAGCGCACGATCGCCGACGCTTTGGAGACTTCGGAAGCGTCGGCCGGGCGGCTGATAGATAGGCTTTGCGCGGACGGCCTGCTGGAGCGAAGAGCACGCCACGACGATCGCCGCGCCCGCGCCGTCTATCCGACGGCGGCGGCTGAACCCTTGATGGAAAACCTCTCCACTATCGCCAGCCACACCGAGAAGCGCATGTTCAAGGGCTTCAGCGACGAAGAGCTTGCGGCGCTCCAAGGCTACCTCGATCGCGTCTACGACAACGTCAGCCGCGGCTGACGCGGCCTTCAGCCGATCATCATCAGGCTGGCGTTTCCGCCCGCGGCGGTCGTGTTCACCGAGGTGGAGACTTCTTCCAACAACCAGTCTGTAGGCCATAGCCCCTGAGTATTGGCCGCATGGACCGGCACGATCGCGCCGTCCATATGCGCCGCCTTGCGGTTCGCCTCGGCCACGCGTTCGCCTTCTGCCAAGATCACGGCGGGGGACCTTCCATTAGCGACAAACAAGTCCGCTATCGATTTCGGCAACCCCGTTGGCAGCGTCATGCCGTCGATCGTGGCGCGATTGCCGCTCGCGAGAACGGCCGCCATTTGCGACAGCATGCCGTCACGCGTGGCCGGCATCAGTAGCACGTCCCCACGCGGGTGGACGGCGTAAAGGTTACGCTCGCCCACCGGGCCGGGCAGCGTGGTCTCGAGGCCGGGTCTATTACTGCCGGTATATTGCCGAGCAATTTGAGCGCCCTGGCTCTCCCCTGTTGCCTCCAGCCAGGCAACGAAGGCCTGCAGCGCCGGGGTCGCCGGCCCATCCGTTCCGGCTATGGCGTCTCCAGGCGAGCCCAGACGGCGCAGATAAAGCGGGCCGCCCGCCTTGGGGCCCGTTCCGGAAAGACCACGCCCCCCAAACGGCTGCACGCCCACGATCGCGCCGATGACGTTGCGATTGACGTAAAGATTGCCCGCCTTCACCCGCTGCGTCACATGCGCAACCGTTTGATCCAGTCGAGTATGCAAGCCAAACGTCAGGCCATAACCGGTGGCGTTGATTTGATCGATCAAGGCGTCCAGATTATCCCGCTTCCAGCGCAGGACGTGAAGCACGGGCCCGAAAACCTCTCGTTCTACATCGGAGATCGCATCGATCTCGATGATTGTGGGCACCACGAAAGTGCCGTTTTGCGCTTGCTCGGGCAGGGCTGACCGTTCCACGCGATGGCCACGCGCCGTCATACCCTCGACATGACGGTCAATTGTTTCGCGCGCTTCGGCCGAAATCACTGGGCCGATGTCTGTTGCCAGATGCGTGGGGTTGCCCACGCGAAGCTCGGCCAATGCGCCCTTCAGCATCACCAGTACGCGATCCGCGCAATCTTCCTGCAGGCACAGAATCCGTAGCGCCGAGCACCGCTGACCGGCGCTGTCAAACGCGGAGGCAATCACATCCGCCACGACCTGTTCGGCCAACGCGGAGGAATCGACGATCATCGCATTCTGGCCGCCTGTCTCGGCGATCAGCGGAATGGGGCTGCCATCGGGAGCAAGCCTGGTGGAAAGCTGGCCCTGGATCATCCGCGCCACCTCGGTGGAGCCGGTGAACATCACCGCCATCGTCTCAGGCGCGGCCACCAGAGCGGCACCGATCTCGCCTTCGCCGGGCAGGAGTTGCAGCGCATCGTGCGGCACCCCGGCCTCGTGCAGCAGTCGGACCGCTTCGGCAGCGATCAGCGGCGTCTCCTCCGCAGGCTTTGCCAGCACGGGATTTCCGGCAACAAGTGCGGCGGCGACTTGCCCGGTGAAGATCGCCAGCGGGAAGTTCCAAGGGCTGATGCAGGTCACTGGCCCCAGTGGCTGTGCGGGCGCCCTCTCCGACTTTCGGGCTTGGGCCGCATAATAGCGCAGGAAATCGATCGCCTCCCGCACTTCGGCAATGGCGTTGGCGGCGGACTTGCCCGCTTCCCGGATCGCCAGGCCCATCAGAACGGACATCCGCGCCTGCATGGCATCCGCGCACCGCTCCAAAATCGCAGCGCGCTCGGCGACGGCGACCTCGCTCCACCGCGATCTGGCAGCGATCTGCGCCGCTTCCCGCGCCTGATCCGCAGTCGCCTCTGTCACATGACCGACGACATCATCGTGATCCGCCGGGCTCCGAATTCCCCGGGAGCCGGTCAAGGCACTAGCCGGAGCCGCAACCCACGGCAGTTCGGCACTCTGCGCCAGGGCTGATGACAGGTCTGCCAGCGCGCCCTCGTTGCTCAGGTCGATCCCGGCGGAGTTCTCACGGTCGGGGTAGAGATCGCGCGGCAGGGCGATCAGATCATGCGAAGCGCCTGGCTGTGGCATCGTGCGGACAAGCTGCGCGGGATCGGCGGTCAACGCCTCTACCGGCACGTCCGGGTCAGCGATGCGGTTTACAAACGAAGAATTCGCACCATTCTCCAGCAGCCGACGGACCAGGTAGGCCAGCAGCGTCTCATGCGTGCCGACCGGCGCGTAGATGCGGCAGGGCCGTCCCAGCTTGCCGGCCTCAGCCGCCCCCACGACCTGCTCATACAATGCCTCGCCCATACCATGCAGGCACTGGAACTCGTACTGCCCCAACGCGAAATCCGGGCCGGCGAGATGGTAGATCGTCGCCAGGGTCTGCGCATTGTGCGTGGCGAATTGCGGAAAAACTGCGTCCTTTGCCGCCAGCAACTTGCGGGCGCAGGCGATGTAGGCGACGTCCGTATGAAGCTTGCGCGTGTAAACCGGGAAATCCGCCAGCCCGTCTACCTGGGTGCGCTTGATCTCCGCGTCCCAGTAAGCGCCTTTCACCAGCCTGACCATGATGCGGCGATCGGCACGGCGCGCCAGATCGATGATCCAGTCGATCACGAAGGGGCAGCGCTTGCCATAGGCCTGCACCACGAAGCCCAGGCCATCCCAACCGGCAAGGTCCGGATCGAGCGCCAAGCTTTCCAGCAGATCGAGGGACAGTTCCAGTCGATCGGCCTCTTCCGCATCGATATTGAAGCCGATGTCGAAGGACTTCGCCATCAGCGCCAGCGTCCGCACGCGCGGGAGCAATTCGGCTTGCACTCGATCGACTTGCGCCCGAACGTAACGGGGGTGGAGGGCGGACAGCTTGATGGAAATGCCCGGCCCTTCATAAACGCCGCGCCCTTGGGCAGCCGAGCCGATCGCGCGGATCGCCTGTTCGTAATCGCGGTAATAGCGGGCCGCGTCGGCAGCAGTCATCGCCGCTTCGCCCAGCATGTCGTAGCTGTAGCGGAAGCCGCGTGCTTCCAACGCTGTCGCGCGCTTCAGCGCTTCGTCGATGGTTTCGCCGGTGACGAACTGCTCACCCATCATCCGCATGGCAAGATCCACGCCGCGTCGGATCACAGGCTCACCCGCCCGCGCGACCAGGCGGGTCAGCGCCGCCCCCAGCCCACGGTCGTCGACGCTGCCGACCAGTTTGCCGGTCACCACGAGGCCCCAGGTGGCGGCGTTGACGAACAACGGCTTTCCACCGCCCAGATGCGCCGCCCAATTTCCCTCGGCGATCTTGTCGCGAATCAGGGCATCACGGGTGTCGTTATCCGGGATCCGCAGCAAAGCTTCGGCCAGGCACATGAGGGCGACGCCCTCCTCGCTCGATAGCGAGTACTCCTGCACAAGACCCTCCACCGGGCCCGCCTTCCGCTGAGAACGCAAACGCGTGACCAGCACCGTCGACGTGCGTCGGATCGCCTCCGTCGTAATGCTGGGCAAGGTGGCGGCGTCCAGCAGGGGACTTAGCGCTGCTTGTTCGGGCATTCGATACGCGGCGGTAATCGCAGCGCGCAGCGGCGATGGCAGCGAGGCCGGCGGAGCAAAGTCGGCGAAAGGAGCAGTCTGCGTCATCAAACCAATATAAGCGATTAGTTTGAGGCAATGTGCCCTTTCACGATGAAAATACAGATCATGTTACCCGATTCTATGGATCTTTGTAGGTCTTGTGGAATTGAATTACGCATTCATCAGTCATATCGCCAAGAGAGCACCGTCCATGATCGACCTGGATGACTTCGACCGCAAGATCATCGCCGTGCTGCAAAGTGACGGTCGCATCGCAGTCACTGATCTGGCGCAGCGGATCGGACTTTCGAAGACGCCCTGCCAGGTACGAATGCGGCGCTTGATGGAGGCCGGGGTTATCCGGGGCTTCACCGCCGTGGTAGATCTCGCCAAGCTGGGGCTGGATCACATCGCATTCGCTGAAGTGAAACTCTCTGACACCCGCGAGGCGGCGCTGCGTCAGTTCAACGAGGCGGTGCGCCGCATCCCGGAAGTGGAGGAATGCCACATGATCGCCAGCAGCTTCGACTATCTGCTGAAAGTCCGTACGTCAGACATCCGCCGCTACCGGATGGTCTTAGGGGAGAAGATATCTACTCTTCCCCACGTCGCCAGCACGTCGACTTTCGTCGCCATGGAGACGGTGAAGGATAGCGGCGGGTAAGGCCGGGCTTGGCGATGCCGATCTGCTTCCATATATGGCAGGATATATGATGCGATCGCAGGGTTAGGACAGTCATGCTCAGCCCAGCGGAATGGGGCATCGTCGCCCTATCCCTCAAAATCAGTGCGGTCGCGATCGTGCTGATGCTGCCCGTCGCCTTTGGCTTGGCCTGGCTCTTGGCCCGCACGCGTATCCCCGGCAAACTGCTGATCGACGCTCTTGTCCACCTGCCGCTGGTGCTGCCGCCCGTAGTCACGGGGTGGCTGCTTCTCCTGGCATTCGGAAACAACGGGTGGATCGGCGGGCCGCTAGCCCGATGGCTGGGCGTGTCGTTGATGTTTCGCTGGACAGGTGCAGCCCTGGCGGCAGCGATCATGGCGCTTCCGCTGATGGTGCGCGCGATGCGAATCTCGATCGAAAATGTGGACCGCCGCCTTGAAGGGGCTGCTCGCACACTCGGTGCTTCGCGGGCGCATACCTTCTGGACGATCACACTGCCGTTGGCGATGCCCGGTTTGCTGGCCGGAACGGTGCTAGGCTTTGCCAGATCACTGGGGGAATTTGGCGCGACGATCACGTTCGTCTCGAACATTTCGGGCGAGACACGAACCATTCCGCTGGCGATCTACAGCGCCCTCCAATTGCCGGGCGGAGAGAACGCGGTGACGCGCCTTGCGCTGATCGCGGTCGCCCTCTCCCTCGTGGCGCTAGCCCTATCGGAATGGCTCACGCGATCCGCGCGGCGGCAATGACCTCTTACGCCGGCGGTCGTTCATCGGGGTTTATAGCGGGATCGATATCGTCCGCGGGCTGACCGTCAGCCTGCGGCGGGCGCCGATCCACGTTCTGCCAACGATCCGGTGTGCTGGAGGCCTGACCCGTCACGTTGCGGCTATCAACCGGTTCATACTCGCCGCGCTTCGCGGTCGGATCTTCTTCCTCACGCCATGTCTTGTTCGGGTCGCCTTTGGTCGCGACGACTTTACGCGAATCTTGGGGCTCCAATTCACCGCCACCGGACATCGCTCTCTCCTTGCCTACAAGCGCGGACAATCGCGCCTATGTAAGAGAAGGTTTTTACGAAGCGAATAGTTGCGACGATCACGCGGCAAACGCCGAAGCGCCCTACGGCGACGACGGGTTTAACTCGATCGGGCGGGCAGATTGATCGTAAACCGACAATGCACGCCATCGGGCGGAAAATCGATTTTAGCCCGGCCATCCACTTCGGCAGAAAGACCTCGCTCGATCAGCCGCGTGCCAAAACCTTTGCGACTGGGCACAACGACACGGGGGCCACCCCGCTCGGTCCAATCGATCACCAGCATCCCCTCATCGTCATGATGCCAGGTCACTGTAACGCGTCCGACTTCGTTAGACAGCGCGCCGTACTTGATGGCGTTGGTGCTGAGCTCATGCACGGCCATCGCCAGCGCGACGGCGTGCTGCGGCTCCAACGGAACCATGGGGCCCTCCAAATCGACGCGCTCGGCGTCTTCCCCGGCAGCGGCGGCAATCGTGCGTTCGATTGTCTGGCGCAAGGACGTCGGCTCCCACGCCCGTTCCGTCAGCATGTCATGCGCGGCAGCGAGCGCTTTCAGGCGGCTATCGAATACGAGCCTTGCATCACCTGCGGGATCAATCGCCCGGAATGATTGCGCGGCCAGGCCCTGCACGATCGCAAGGTTGTTCTTTACCCGGTGATTCAACTCGTTGATCAGTAATTCCTGCCGCCGCAACAGCGACGCTTCCTCGGTCACGTCATGGCCTTGCACGAAGACGCCGGTGATCGCTCCGTCCTCCCCGACGATTGGCTGATACACGAAGTCCAGGAAGCGTTGCCGGCCCGGCTCGTCCCCTTGCGCCAAGCGGAAACTGGCGGATCGGCCGACATAGGCGTCGCCGGTCGACAAGACGTTATCCAGCAGGGCCACAAATCCTTGGTCGACCGCCTCGGGCACCGCGTGTGCCAAAGGCATGCCCAACAAGTCACGACCGCCCATGATCTCGCGATACGCGGCATTGGTCAGCTGGAAAATATGGTTGGGACCCTCCAGCACGGCGATAAAGCCTGGAGCCTGCTCGAACAGCTTGCGCAGGCGTCCGGTTTCGGCGCTGAGATTGGTATTGCGGGCCTGAACTGCGTTCGCCCGTTGTACCAGGCCACTCTCATCCCGCAAGCGACGCAGGTTTTGCAGCTCGGTCACGTCGACAGTATGCTGGAGGATGTAGGCAACCTTGCCCTCTGCATTAAGCATTGGAGTGTGCGTCGCGCTCCAATAGCGCTGCTCCATCCGCCCCTCTCGATCCTGAATGTCATAGCGGATCAGCGCAATTTCATCGGTGGCCCGGCT
Source organism: uncultured Novosphingobium sp. (assembly GCF_964277725.1). NCBI lineage: Bacteria > Pseudomonadati > Pseudomonadota > Alphaproteobacteria > Sphingomonadales > Sphingomonadaceae > Novosphingobium > uncultured Novosphingobium sp. Next base: position 8,427 of record NZ_CAXYKL010000263.1, read on the forward strand.
ATCCAGAACCCGCTGCAGCGACTGCGTGAGCAATCGATAGCTTTCTGACTCCGGGTCGCTCGGAAAGGCCTCTAGCAAAGGCAGGCCAAGGATCGCCTCTCGACTACGGTGCGTCGTCAGCAGGTAGGCGTTGTTCATCCATGCGATCTGAAGCGCGTCATCGACCAGCACATACGGATTGGGGGAGTGCGTGAAGAGATTTTCGAAATCGATCGGTAGTGCGGCCAAGGAGGTCATGAAAGAGTGCTTCTTCTACGCTGGGTGCCAGGTTTGGTGAGAGGAAAACACAGCAGGGTCAACGACGATGCGATGTAATTCTGTTTGGTAGAAAGCTGCTGATAATCCGCAAAATCTC
>NZ_CAXYKL010000264.1:0-4887 GCF_964277725.1 uncultured Novosphingobium sp.
ATCATCGCCACCGGTGCGCGGGGACGGGTGGCGGGCTGGAAACGACCTTCGAGCCGGCCTTCGGGACCAGGAAAAATGACTGCGGGCATTGCTGTGTATGGACCTGACTTTGCATGTCACCCGCCAATGCCCGAAGAACGAGCTTGCGGCAGGTGCGAAACGATGAACTGGCGCTATATAGAATTATCGCCTCAGAAAACAACTTAGACGCAGGATGACCCGCGAGCGCCTTTATCTCGACCATGCGGCCTCCGCACCGCTGCTGCCGCAAGCCCGTGATGCGTGGCTGCAAGGCGTGGGGATTTGGTCAAATCCCTCCAGCCCGCACGGCCCCGGTCGCGCGGCGCGGGCGGCCTTGGAAGACGCGCGAGAGCGGCTGAAAAGCGCCTTGGGTTGGAGCGGGGAAGTCGTCTTCACTTCGGGCGCGAGCGAGGCCTTGGCCATCGCGCTCCAGCGCTGCGTGATGGACGTGGCCGCGATCAGCGTGGTGGAGCACGATGCGGTCCTGCGGCTGGCCCCTGATGCGGATCGCCTGCTGGTCGGACGAGACGGGCTGGTCGAGCCGCTGGCTGCTGCCCGACGCGGACTGGTGGCGGTACAGCAGGTCAACAACGAGACCGGCGTGATCCAGCCTCTGGACGCGATTGCGCCGATGGTGCGGGGCGCGGGCGGCCTGCTGCTGGCGGATTGTGCCCAAAGTGCGGGGAAGCTCAGTCTTCCTGATGCGGACCTGATCGCGATTTCGGCGCACAAGTTTGGCGGCCCGATCGGTATGGGCGCTTTGCTGGTTAAGGACTGGGCGATGCTGCGCCCGACAGGTGGGCAAGAGCGTGGCTATCGTCCCGGCACCGAGAACCTTCCCGGCGCTCTGGCCATGGTCGCCGCGCTGGATACAGGTGCCGAGTGGCTGGCGAGCGCTGCCGAATTGCGGGCAGAGCTCGAGCAGGCCATCGTTCAGGCAGGTGGCGAGGTTATTGCCGGCGCGTCACCACGCCTGCCTACAATCGGGGCCTATCGCATGCCCAGCGTCCCCGCCGCCGTCCAACTGATCCGCTTCGACAGCCAGGGGATCGCGGTTTCTGCGGGCAGCGCATGCTCGTCAGGCAGCCTGAAGGCCAGCCATGTGCTGACGGCGATGGGTATCGAAGGCGCGTCAGAGGTGGTCCGCGTCAGCATCGGGCCAGAGACCACGCGGGAGAATATCGTGCGTTTCATAACCGCATGGGCGGACATGGCGCGGGGCCGAGCGGCGGCATGATCTATCTCGATTATCAGGCCACCACGCCGCTCGCTCCCGAGGCGCGGGATGCGATCCTGCCCTGGCTCGGTGGTCCCGAGGCTGCGGGTTTCGCCAATCCCCACAGCCCCCATCGGCCCGGTCGCGCCGCCGCCGCCGCCGTCGAAGTCGCGCGTGAGCGAGTGGCCGGACTGCTGCCGCCGGGGGGGCGGGTGATCTTCACCGGCAGTGCGACCGAAGCGCTGAATCTGGCGATCATCGGCTCGGGCGCGAAGCGGCTGGCGGTGTCGGCTATCGAGCATGCCGCAGTGCTGGATACCGCGCGCTGGGTGCAGCCCGACGCCCGCATCCTGCCGGTCGATCGCGACGGACTAGTGGACGGCGCGGCCAACCTCGATGGCCTCGATCTGGTCGCGGTGATGCAGGTGAATAACGAGATCGGAACAGTCCAGCCGATCGAGGCGCTCGCCGCCGCCGCGCACCGGGAAGGGGCTCTGTTCCTGTGCGATGCCGTGCAGGGTGCGGGCAAGATCGCGCCGCCCGCCTCGGCTGACATGATCGCCCTTTCGGCGCACAAGCTTTACGGCCCCAAGGGGATCGGGGCGCTTTGGGTGCGGAACGGGATTGCCCTCACGCCGTTGATCCACGGTGGCGGGCAGGAGCAGGGCTTGCGGTCTGGCACTCTCAGCCCGGCGCTGTGCGCGGGCTTTGGCGCAGCCGCCGTGCTGGCGTGTGATCGCGCAGAGGCGGACGCCGCGCACATCGATGCCCTCTGGCACCGCGCGCGGGAACTGCTGAGCCGGTGGACGCTTAATGGTTCGCCTGATCGACGCTGGCGGGGCAACCTCAATATCCGGCTGGACGGCCTGGATGTCGCCCGGCTGATGTCGGACTTGCGCGATATCGCGTTTTCCGCTGGTTCGGCATGTGCCAGCGGCTCTGGCCGGCCCAGCCATGTGCTGACCGCGCTGGGCCTAAATCCGAAAGAGGCGAAATCCTCTGTTCGTCTCGGATTTGGGAGATATAGTAGTTACCGGGAAATAGAGGATGCCTGCGCACGTATAGAGGCCGCAGCCGCGGCGCAGGGAGTGTGATGTCTTGAACGTCCGTTTCGTCACGACCAAGGGTGATCTGATCACCGCGCAAGCCGTACAAGGCGCACGCCTGCTTGAGGTAGCGCAGGCTGCCGGGATGCCCCTGGAAGGGACGTGTGAAGGCCAGATGGCCTGCTCCACTTGCCATGTAATCGTATCGCCCGATTGGTTCGAGAAACTTTCCCCGGCTTCTGCGGATGAAGAGGACATGCTGGACCTGGCGGCGGGTGTCACGCGCACCAGTCGCCTGGCGTGCCAGATCGAATTGTCGGGTGAGCTTGATGGTTTGACGGTGAAAATCCCCACCATCGCGCGCGATATGCAGTTCGGTTGACAGGACGGGCGGGGTAGATCGTCCCGGGCCGGGCCCGGGACGATACCGGATCACGCCGTTACGGGCGCGTTCACTGCCTCGATCAAAGCCTTGCTGAATGCCGGAATGTCATCCGGCTTGCGGCTCGTGATGAACTGGCCATCGATCGCCACTTCCTGATCCACCACGTTCGCGCCGGCGTTGCGCAGATCGGTTCGTATCGATGGCCAGCTGGTGACGGTCTTGCCCTTCACCACATCGGCTTCGACCAGCATCCAGGGCCCATGGCAGATCGCGGCGACGGGCTTGCCGCTATTGGCGAAGTCTTTCACCAGCGACACGGCCTTCTCTTCCATCCGCAGCTTATCCGGATTGATCTGCCCACCCGGCAGCAGCAGCGCGTCGTAATCGGCGGCGTTCACCTGATCGAGTGTCTTGTCCACTTTCACGCTATCGCCCCAGTCGGTCATGTCCCAGCCCTTGATCTCGCCGTCGTTGGGGCTGGCGACCGTGGTTTCGATGCCGGCATCTTCCAGCGCCTGCTTCGGCTTGGTCAATTCCGACTGCTCGAAGCCGTCGGTTGCGAGGATGAGGACCTTTTTAGCCATGTTCGTAATCTCCTGCTTATGTGCGTGCTGGGAGAATGAACGGCGCAAAACTTCTGTTCCGGGAGTTCCGCTCGGCTCACGGCGTTGCTAGGGCGTTCCAGCAATGGTGAGCAAGTCCGACGATAAAGATCCCTTCGACGCCATCGTCGATGCGCCGTTCGATGCGGCGTTATCCGAACGCTATCTGGTCTATGCGCTGTCCACCATCACGGCGCGTTCGCTGCCGGACCTGCGCGATGGGCTGAAGCCGGTGCATCGGCGGTTGTTGTGGGCCATGCGCCAGCTGAAGCTCGATCCGGGGCAGGCCTATAAGAAGAGCGCCCGTGTGGTGGGCGACGTCATCGGCAAGTACCACCCGCACGGCGACGCCTCCGTCTATGATGCGATGGTGCGCCTGGCGCAGGACTTTTCGCTGCGCTATCCGCTAGTTCAGGGCCAGGGCAACTTCGGCAATATCGATGGCGATAACGCCGCCGCCTATCGCTACACCGAAGCGCGTCTGACCAAGACCGCGATCCAGCTGATGGCCGGGTTGGACGAAGGCACGGTCAAGTACATCCCCACCTACAACGGCGAGGATGAAGAGCCGGAGATCTTCCCCGGCATCTTCCCCAATCTGCTGGCGAACGGGGCCACCGGCATCGCGGTAGGTATGGCAACGTCGATCCCCAGCCACAACGTGGCCGAGATCATCGACGCCACCTTGCTGCTGATCGAGCGGCCCGAAGCCACGCATGCAGAGCTGATGGAGGTGTTCAAGGGGCCCGATTTCGCGACCGGCGGCCTGGTGGTGGATAGCCCTGAGCTGATCTCCTCCGCCTATGAAAGCGGCAAGGGCGCGTTCCGCGTGCGCGGGCGCTTCTCCGCCGGACGCGTGGGAGATGGCTGGGAACCGACCGGGATCGAGAAGTTGGGCAGCGGCCAGTGGCAGCTCGTCATCAGCGAAATTCCTTACATGTTGCCCAAGGCCAAGCTGATCGAGCAGATCGCCAACCTGATCGGTGACCGCAAGCTGCCGATCCTGGAAGATGTGCGCGATGAAAGCGACGAGGCGATCCGTATCGTCCTCGTGCCCAAGAGCCGCAACGTCGATCCCGAATTGCTGAAGGAAAGCCTGTACCGGCTGACCGACATGGAAACCCGCTTCACGCTGAACCTCAACGTGCTGGACGCGCACCGCACGCCCGGAGTGATGGGCCTGAAGCTGTTGTTGCAGGAGTGGGTGTACAGCCAGATCGACATCCTGCTGCGCCGCACCCGGCATCGGCTGGAAAAGATCGCCGCGCGGCTGGAACTGGTCGCCGGCTACATCATCGCCTACCTCAATCTCGATCGGATCATCGAGATCATCCGCACCGAGGATGAGCCCAAGCCGGTGATGATGGCGGAGTTCGAGCTGACAGACCGTCAGGCCGAGGCGATCTTGAACATGCGGCTGCGCTCGTTGCGCAAGCTGGAGGAGATGGAGCTTCGGCGGGAGCATGAGGACCTGCTGAAGGAGCAGGGCGAATTGCAGGCCCTGTTGGACAGCCCGGCCCGTCAGCGCACGCGCCTGAAGCGCGACTTGGCCAATCTGCGCAAGGATTACGCCGAGGACACCGCACTCGGCCGTCGCCGCACTACGATCGCCCAGGC
>NZ_CAXYKL010000265.1:0-33432 GCF_964277725.1 uncultured Novosphingobium sp.
ACCAGTCACGCGCCCGAAGCGCTGTACCGACTGGTGGAGGGTTATCTGGCGCTCGGCGTGGACGACGAAGCGCAGAAAGCCGCGGCCGTGCTGCAGAACAATTATCCCGGAAGCGAGTGGTACGCGCGCGCGTACAAGCTGATCAGCAAGCACGCTCCTGAAGCCGTCGCCTGAAGTTTACCAAGGCGTTCTAGCTACGAAGTTGACATTGCGGCAGCGCCGGGGTTCAGTCCCAGGCGATGCTATCGCAGAAGACCCGCTACACCATTCGTGCGCTTCAGCACTTGTCCGATCGCTACAAGCAGGGAGGGCCGGTCCGGCTGGACGAGATCGCCGCCGCCCAAAACATTCCGCGAAAGTTCCTGACGGTTATCCTGTCCGAACTGGTGCGCGAAGGCATCGTTATATCCCACCGTGGCCGGGCAGGGGGCTATGAACTGGCCTTGCCGCCGGTCGATATCCGTTACGGCGATATCATTCGAATCACGCGCGGCAGCTTGGCGCTGGTGCCTTGCGCCAGTCGGAACGCGCACGAGACATGTGCGAATTGCCTGCCCGAGGTGGAGTGCCGCCTGCGTGGGTTGATGCTTCTGCTTCGCGACGAGATGGCGCAAATGCTGGACCGCATGACTCTTGCCGATCCGATCGCATTGGAGCCCCCATTCGATGGCGAGCCCGAGGCATCGGCGGCAATAGCCGAGTAAAACTCTACCGATCAGGTTGGCTCAACAAAGTTTCGCTTTACCGCAGACAATCTTTCCCTCTCTTGTCTATCCTCTCGGTAGAGATATTAGTCGTCAGCGAAGAAGGAGCTGACGATGGGCAACGCCACCTTAACGCACGATCAAAATGAGCAGACGCAGCGAACCGCACCGATCGCCGCGCCGTTGTCAGCCGTCGCCGAGGCGCTTGGCAGACTGCGCTATGGGGCGGTCCATTTGACCGTGCATGACGGCCGGGTGGTTCAGCTCGACGTGACGGAGCGCCAACGCTTCACGTGATCGAGGCGGCGGGGGCCGCTCTTTCAGACAACCTTTAAAATCAAACCAGGTGGGGGGCCGGGGGCAAGTTCCGGCAGCTGCCAATTTCCTACGAGGGATTTGGAAATGAATGCGTTCGTCCGTATCAGTCTTATCGCATCGACCGCCCTGGTCGCGCCATCATACGCTGTAGCTGCGGAAGCGCCGGCAGCAGCGGCGGCCGCAGCCGAACAGCCCGCCGCCGGCGTGGAAAACTCGTCCCCGCGGACCACTTCGGGCGATGTCATCATCGTGACGGCGCGCCGTCGCCAGGAAACCGCGCAGGCCGTGCCGCTGGCGATCTCGGTCATCCGAGGTGACAGCATCGAGGCCACCGGCAACTTCAACGTGGTGAAGCTGCAGCAGTTGGCGCCGACACTGCAGGTCTATACCTCCAACCCGCGCAACACGTCGGTCAATATTCGCGGCCTTGGCGTTCCGTTCGGCTTGACCAGTGACGGGTTCGAGCAGGGCGTGGGCATCTACGTCGACGACGTTTACAATTCGCGCGTTGCCGCCGCCACGTTCGATTTCCTGGACGTAGCGCAAGTCGAGGTTCTGCGCGGCCCGCAAGGTACGCTTTACGGCAAGAACACGACCGCCGGCGCGATCAACATCACGACCAATCAGCCCACGTTCGATTTCGAAGGCCGGGCGGAAGTCAGCCTGGGCAATCTGCAATATCGCCAAGCGAAGGCGGCTGTCTCCGGGCCGCTGACGGATCAGGTTGCGGTGCGCCTTGCCGTCGCCAGCACCAGCCGTCGCGGCATCTACTTCAACACGGCGACTGACCGCTACATCAACGAGCAGGACAATCTGGGCCTTCGCGGGCAGGTCCTGGTGAAGCCAACGGACAACTTGAGCATCACCTTCTCGGGTGACTACAGCCGCCAGAATCCTGAATGCTGCGGCACCGTTTTCGTGCGTGTCGGTCGTACCCAGCGTGCGCTGAACCGCCAGTATGACGCGCTGGTGGCATCGATCAACACGGTCCGGCGCGCCCAGGGTCTGCCTGATTACGCCGTGCCCAGCCGCAATCCGTATGACCGTCTGACCGATCTGGACAGCAGCCTCAACGCAGGCAACAAGATCGGCGGTGCATCTGCTCGCATCAAGTGGGATGTGGGCGGCGGCACGCTGACCTCGGTCACCGCATGGCGCTTCTGGGACTGGAAGCCCGAGAACGACCGCGATTTCACCGGTCTCTCGATCGTGTCGAAGTCTCAGAACCCTTCGCAGCAGGACCAGTACAGCCAGGAATTCCGCTACAACTATTCGAACGATCGGTTCGACGTGGTGCTAGGCCTGTTCGGGTTCAAGCAGCGGATCGACACGCAGGGTACCGAGCAACAGGGCACGGATGCCGCGCGCTGGAGCCTTGCTCCATCGGCCAACCCGCTCGCCCCGGTCAACAATCCGTCCAGCCTGGCGGGACTGACCGCGACCAACACGCAGTTCCTCAAGAGCACCAGTGCTGCGCTGTTCGGCCAGGTTGCCTGGAAGGCGACCGACGCGCTGACGATCCAGCCCGGCTTGCGCCTGAACTACGACAAAAAGTCCGGCTTCTATCAACGCGTCGTCACGGATGCGCAGGGGCGTTCGCTGAGCTGTACCCCCGTGCCTACCGCCGGCACCATTGCGGGAACAACGACCCAGTGCGGCGTGTATCAGCCGCAGCAGACCTCGCCCTCCGACAGCGCGTGGAACCTGACTTACGACCTGAACATCAACTACAAGCTGGCGCGCGATGTGCTGGCCTATGCGACCTACGCCAAGAGCTTCAAGACGCTGGGCATCAATCAGAATGGCCTGCCGCTGAACGCGGACAATACCGTCAATCTGGACGCCAGCACCGTGAAGCCCGAATCGGTGAACCATTTCGAAGTGGGCCTGAAAACCCAGTTCTGGAACCGCCGCGCCACTTTCAACGTCACTGCCTTCCGCACCGAAATTAAGAACTTCCAGGCGACCGTGAACGGCGGCCAGTTCGGCACCGTTCGTGGCTACCTCGCCAATGCGGAAAAGGTGCGCTCGCAAGGTATCGAGGCGGACTTCAAGGTGCGCACCAGCGAACGGTTCACCGCTTATACGAACGCGGCTTACACGGACGCCAAGTACAAGAAATTCACCAACGCGCCGTGCCCGCCGGAGCTTTCGGGCGGCACCTTCGTGGCGGCTAACGGCAGCCAGCAGCCCGGCCCGGCCGGTGTGCCCGGATCGCTCAGCCCGCGCGCCTGCGACATTTCGGGCCAGGGCCTGCCTGGCGTTTCCAAGTGGGCGTTCTCCTACGGCGCGGAAGCGAACGCGCCGGTCGAACTGCTCGGCAAGGACGGACAACTCTATTTCGGCGTGGACGGCAACTACCGCTCCAAGTGGAACTCCAACGCCTCGCCTTCGATCTATACGCAGGTGAAGGGTTATGCCCTGACCAATTTCCGCGCGGGTTTCCGGGGTGACAATTTCGATGTCTTCGGCTGGGTCCGCAACGCTTTTGATGTGAACTACATGGACTTGCTGCAAGTTGCGCCGGGCAACGTTGGTCTGATCGCCGGTCAGCCGGGTGATCCGCGCACCTGGGGCGGCACGATCAAGTATAATTTCTGATCGGGGGATTGCTCATTTCAGCCTTTCCCGTGTGTTCACCGTTACTTGGTAGAAGGCTCGTCGTCGCGGCGGAATGCGCCGCGATTTTTGCAGCAAATGATAAGTTGAGACGTTATAGATAAGTGTTCCGGCCGCGCTTCCCCCTTGCCGCGGTTCGGAGACAAGCCGGGTGACGCGTGGCTTGCACCGCGCTAGAACGCGAAGCGAACATGCTCACCCGGCTTTCCATCCGTAACATCGTCCTGATCGAGGCGCTTGATCTTGAGTTCGCGCGCGGGCTCGGTGTGCTTACGGGTGAGACTGGCGCAGGCAAGTCGATCCTGCTGGATGCTTTGGGCCTTGTTCTGGGCAACCGGGCGGATAGCGGCCTGGTGCGTAGTGGCGCGGATCGGGCAAGCGTTACCGCCAGCTTCGAATTCGCGCAGTGGCCGATCCCGCTCGACCGGGCCCTGACCGAGGCCGAGATCGAGGTGGAGCCCGGCGAACCCCTGATCCTCAAGCGGCAATTGCGGGCGGACGGTGGCAGCAAGGCGTTCATCAACGACCAGCCTGTCGGCGTTGCGCTGCTGCGCGAAATCGCGCCGGCCTTAGTCGAGATCCACGGCCAGCATGACGATCGAGGCCTGGTCAACGCACGCGGCCACCGTGATTTGCTGGACCGATTCGCTGCCGGTGATGGCGAGGCTGTCACCGCGGCATGGCGCACCTGGCGCGATGCGCGAGACCAGTTAGAGGCTCTGCGCGAGCAAGTGGATCAGGCCGCGCAGGATCGCGACTTGTTGACCGCCTATGTCGAGGAATTGACGGCCCTCGCACCCGAAGCGGGCGAAGAGGAGGAACTCGCGCTGGCCCGCGCCACGATGCAAAAGGGTGAGAAGCTGGCCGAGGACATGGCCGACCTTGCGCATCTGTTCCATGGTTCCGATTCCGCGCTGGCATCTTTGCGAACGGCGGCGCGCCGTCTGGACCGGATTGCCGCTGAGCATCCGCTGCTCGAGGAAGCATTGGCGGCACTGGACCGCGCCGTGATCGAGGCGGATGATGCCGAGGATAAAGTTCGCGCTGCGTCCGATGCCCTGCTGTTCGACCCGGCGGAGCTTGATCGGATCGAGACACGCCTGTTCGAACTACGCGCTGCGGCCCGAAAGCACGGCTGCGCGCCCGATGCGCTCTCTGCGAAGCTGGAGGAGATGCGCGCTACGCTGGATGCGATCGAGGGGGGCAGTGAGGAGCTTACTCGGCTGGAAAAGGCGGCGGCGGCGGCGGGCGTTGTCTATCGCCAGAGTGCCGAGGCTTTGCACACCCAGCGCATCGATGCGGCGGTTCGGCTGGACAAGGCGGTTGCGGCGGAATTGGCCCCGCTCAAGCTGGATGCCGCGCGCTTCCGGACGGCGGTGACTATCTTGCCGGAGGAGCGCTGGGGCGCGCATGGCATGGACGCGGTGGAGTTCCTGATCAGTACCAATCCCGGCGCGCCCTTCGCCCCGCTCGCCAAGATCGCCAGCGGTGGCGAGCTGTCCCGCTTCATCCTCGCGCTAAAGGTCGCGTTGGCCGAAGAGGGCGGCGCGGCGACGGTGATCTTCGATGAGATCGATAGGGGCGTCGGCGGTGCGGTAGCCAGTGCGATCGGTGAGCGGCTGGCCCGCCTTGCCTCGGCCGGACAATTGCTTGCCGTCACCCACAGCCCGCAAGTCGCGGCGCGGGGCGACCGGCACTATATGATCGCCAAGTCCAGTGAGGGCACCGTAACGCGCACGTCCGTGACGCTGCTCGATGAGGGGCAGCGCAAGGAAGAGATCGCCCGCATGCTTTCCGGCGCGGAGGTGACCGATGAGGCCCGGGCGCAGGCGGATCGGTTGTTGGAGCGGGCCTGAGCGATTTGCCGACTGGCTTTCGCACGGCAGCGCGCTAGGAAATCGCTTATGCCAGACCTCCCCGATCAAGCGCAGGCCGCCAACGAACTGATGCGGCTGGCCAAGGCCATCAACCGGGCCAACCGGCTTTACCATGTCGACGATGCGCCAGAAATCGCCGATGCGGAATACGACGCGTTGGTCCGCCGCAACGCGGAGCTGGAGGCCGCGTTTCCCGATCTGATCCGACCTGACAGCCCGACCCATAAAGTCGGCCACGAAGTCGCATCCTCCCCGCTCTCCAAGGTGCGGCATGAGGTTCGAATGATGAGCCTCGACAATGCGTTCTCGCCAGAGGAAGTCGCGGAGTTCCTCGCGCGGGTGCGGCGGTTCCTGGCGTTGCCTGAGGATGCCCCGGTCGCCGTCACGGCGGAGGACAAGATCGACGGCCTCTCCTGCTCGCTGCGTTATGAGCATGGCAAGTTGGTACGCGCGGCTACGCGTGGTGATGGCCAGGTGGGCGAGGATGTGACTGCGAACGTGGCGCATATCGCCGACATTGCGCAGCAGCTGCACGGCGACGTGCCCGACGTGTTCGAAGTGCGGGGCGAGGTCTACATGGAAAAGGCCGCGTTCCAGAAGCTCAACGCCGATTTGATGGAAGAGGCGCGGGCGGCAGCGGAGGCGCGGGGCGAGGCGTTCGACGATGCCAAAGTGCGTCAGTTCGCCAACCCGCGCAACGCGGCGGCAGGCTCGCTACGGCAGAAGGACGCGTCGGTCACCGCCCGCCGCCCTTTGCGGTTCTGGGCCCATGGCTGGGGCGCCGCCAGCGCGGTTCCGGGCGAGACCCAGCATGACATGGTGCGGATTATCGAGGGCTGGGGCCTGCCGGTTTCGCCCGATTTCCGGCTATGCCAATCGCTCGACGAGATGCTGGCAGCGTACGAAGCGATCCGGGCGGGCCGGGCGGGCCTGCCGTATGAGATCGACGGCGTGGTCTATAAAGTCGATCGGCTAGACTGGCAGGGCCGGCTGGGTTTTGTCGCCAAGGCACCGCGGTGGGGGCTGGCGCACAAGTTTCCCGCCGAGCAGGCCGAAACCACGCTGGAGGCCATCGACATACAAGTCGGGCGCACCGGCAAGCTGACCCCGGTGGGCCGATTGCGCCCCGTGCTGGTGGGTGGTGTCACCGTCACCAACGTCACCTTGCACAACCGCGACGAGATATCCCGCCTCGGCGTCCGCCCCGGTGACCGCATCGTGCTGCAGCGTGCCGGCGACGTGATCCCGCAAGTCGTCGCCAATCTGACGCGCGATGATGCCCGTCCCGCCTACACCTTTCCCGATCATTGTCCGCAGTGCGGCTCCGAAGCGGTGGCAGCCGAAGGAGAAGTGGATGTGCGCTGCACCGGCGGGCTGATCTGCCCGGCCCAGCGTACCGAGCGCCTGAAGCACTTCGTCAGCCGCGCCGCGCTTGATATTGAAGGCCTTGGCGAGAAGACTATCGACGAGTTCTTCGCACTTGGTTGGCTGGAAAGCCCGGCTGATATCTTCCGCCCGCACCGCCACCGTGACGAGCTTCTCGCTCGCGAGGGGTGGAAGGACAAGTCTGTGGACAACATGTTGGCAGCCGTGGAAAACAAGCGTGCGCCGGATGCGGCGCGGCTTTTGTTCGGCCTTGGCATCCGCCACGTGGGCGCTGTCACCGCGCGCGACCTGCTGAAACGGTTCCACACGTTGCCCGCCTTGCGCAGCGTTGCCGAACTGGCGGCGCAATCAAGCGCAGCGGCGGAAAGCGAAACCCCCGCCTCGCCCGAAAGCGAAGAGGCCCGTGCCGAACTGCTTTCGATCGACGGCGTTGGCCCGGTGGTGGTCGAGGCTTTGGCGGACTTCTTCCACGAGGAGCACAATCGGCAGGTCTGGGATGACCTGCTGGGCGAAGTGACGCCGCCGCCCTACGTGGTCGAAACGAAGGACAGCGAAGTCGCCGGGCAGACCGTGGTGTTCACCGGCAAGCTGGAAACGATGAGCCGCGACGAGGCCAAGGCCCAGGCCGAGCGGCTGGGCGCAAAGGCCGCCGGAACCGTTTCCTCCAAGACCGACTTGGTGGTGGTCGGGCCGGGGGCAGGCTCGAAGCTGAAGAAAGCGGTCGATCTGGGCATTCGCGTGATCGATGAAGCGGAGTGGGCCCAGATCGTCGCCGCGGCCGGGTAAGTTTTAAATCCAGCCGGCCGTCTGGGCTAGCAGCCACAGACCGATCGCCATGAACAATGCCGCCGCGATATAGCGCACCACGTTCAGCGGCACGCGCCGGATCAGTTCGTGTCCGAAGAACACTGCCGGGACGTTGGCGATCATCATGCCCACGGTGGTGCCGGCCATCACCGGCAGCACGGCCTGAAAGCGCGCGCCCAGGGCGATGGTGGCCAACTGCGTCTTGTCGCCCATCTCGACCAGGAAGAACGCGACCAGCGTCGTCAGGAACGCTCCGAACCGGGCTGGCTTTGCCTCTTCATCGTCCAGCTTGTCAGGCACCAGCGTCCACAGCGCCATCAGGATGAACGAAATGGCGACGGCATAGCGAAACCACAGGCCGTCCAGGAACGAGGCGGCCTGTTCTCCCACCAGTGCGGCGAGGAAGTGGTTGGCGAGGGTGGCGACGAAGATGCCGGCGACGATCGGCAGCGGCCGCTTGAAGCGCGCAGCCAGAACGATGGCCAGCAGCTGCGTCTTATCGCCGATTTCCGCGAGAGCGACGACGGCGGTGGAGGTGAGAAAAGCTTCCAAGGCGAGTCCTTCAGGGCCGGGCGATAGAGACAGGCAATGGCATCGCACCCCCCGCCCGGCCGGCAGAAGGCACCATGCCATTGGTCTCGCCCAAGATGCCGGATCGTTGCGATCCTGCCACCCTCCCTACGCCATGGCCTCTCGACCAAGTGTGTTGACGCAGGGTCCGCGCACGCGCGGCTGGCTACTCCCCAATGACGGGTTACTCGGCTTCCCTAAACGCAAGCGGCGGCGCAGGCAACCTTATGTTGCCGCGCCGCCTGCCCGGGGGGGATAATCACGCGCGGCGGTTTTCCCGCTCATGCAATTGCCGGTAGTGCTGGACGCGGGTGGCGCGCAGCCCCGGCATGCCCTCACGATCGATGGCGCGCTGCCAGGAGGCAAGTTCCTCCAGCGTCAGGCCATAGCGCTCGCACGCTTCGCGCATCGACAGTAGGCCGCCGTTGACGGCCGCAACAACCTGCGCCTTGCGCCGGACCACCCAGCGCGATGTGTCGGTCGGCGGCAGGTCCGCCTTTTTCAATTCTTCGCCTAACGGCCCCACGACGGAGGCGGGCTTGATGGTATCGCTATCCAGCATGGTCATGCCTCTTCAGCTACTGTTCCAGCCCCCCTGAAAGAAGGCCCTACAATTGGCTGAAAAGGTTAAGTGCAACTTGCTCCAAATAGTTAACGACCATTAGGGATGAAATGCGGCAACGCTTGAAAAATCAGGGCGTTATAAGCTGTGGAGAAAGCAGGATTTACGAACAGGTCGTTAACCTCTCCTAATTACCAGCCGAGCGGTACAAGGAATGCGACTGATGACCACTTTGACCGCCGCCCCGATGTCCGATGTTGATCACGTAAATGTTCTAGTGCCCGAAACGTTGACTTTCCGCGCTGTTGCCCGTCATGTCACGCACGACGGCTGCCAGTTCGTGTTTCGAGAGGCGGTGCCCGGTCCGGCACAAACGCTGACTCTAGTCCTTGAAGGACATTCTCTTGTGTCCGGCGTTGTCCGGTGGATTGTTACCGATCGTGCTGGCTTCGCTTTCGATCATGGCCTGGATGCCGAGGCGATGGCGGAATTGAGCAATCGTAGCGCGCTGGTCAGCGAGATTGAACTGCAACTCGAGCCGGTTGTGGCGAACGACTGAAGACACCCTCATCAATGGTGGGCGGCAACCATTTCATGACTCCTCCCGCGATCGGTGTCCACCATCCGGTTCGTATCCCGGCATCGGCCAGCCGATCCGATGTCCACTGATTGCAAGTCTTGATGACGGTGTAGAGCCCCGGCGCATCATAGAATACGTCCGATTGGCCATAGCCGGGATAATGCCGCGGCGGCCTGGCCGTTCGCAACGAAGTTTCGATCGTACTGACGAGGCGGGCGTATTCATTAGCGCTGAGGCGAAGGGGCCGAAGGTCGTCTGACGCCACCGGGCGCACATAGTACGAGATGTGCGACAAGGCATCGCCGCCTCGAGTTAAGACATTGAACACCGTGCGCGGGGAGAGATCGCGCCATGTCGGGGTGTCCAGGAAGACTTCGCGCTCGCCCCAGCTGATCGAGACATGGGTATAGGGCCGGTCGGGGCGGCGCAGGTCGGCCAGCGGGAAATCAGCGCGCCAGTCTTTTTCAGGCGTGCTGATCGGCAGCACCAATGCGGTGTGGACGCCATTGGTTTCCACGCCGATCAGGACACCGCCGTCCTTCGGTTCGCGCCATTCCGCATTGCGTGGGATCGACGAGCCGATCCAGGCCGCCAGCACATACAGCGCCACGGCCAGCACAATGGCGGCCAGCAGCCATAGCAGCCCCCGGATCAGTTTCCTTGTCGGCGCCGTAGCCATAAGATCGACCAATCCCCCGAAACGATGCGCCCCGCCAGCCGCAGGCCGGCCCTGCGACAGGCAGCGCGCACGGCGGCCTCCTGCGTGGTCAGCAGTCCAGCTAAAACCAGATGTCCGCCGGGCACCAGCGCGCGTCCGAAATCAGGCGCGAGTTCCACCAGCGGACCGGCCAGAATGTTCGCCATCACAAGATCATAGGGCCCGCGCGCGGCGATCAGCGGATGGTCGAGGCCGGGCGCGATGGTCATCACCAGCGCGCCGGGTCGCGCGCCCAGCGGCACGCTGTTCAACACCGCGTTCTCATGCACCACATCGGCGCAGACCGCGTCGATGTCACTCGCGGTAGCGCTGGCGCGAGGCCACAGGGCCATGGCGGCAAACGCCAGCAGGCCGGTGCCGGTGCCGACATCCAGGTGATTGCGCACCACCACGCCGCGCCGCTTCATGGCGTCCAGCATCGTCAAGCAGCCAGCGGTGGTGTTGTGGTGGCCAGTGCCGAAAGCCTGACTGGCAGGTATCACAAACTCGATCGTATTTGCCTGGGCCTGCGCCTCATGCTCAGGCGTACGCACCAAGAAACGGCCAGCGTGGATCGGCTCAAGATCGGACTGGCTGCGCGCCACCCAGTCTTCCTCGGGTAGCGCCTCGATCACGGGCTCGGGGGCGGGACCAGGGAACAGGCCGGTTACGGCGGCCACGTCGGCGGCGGATGGATCGCGCGGCAGCCATGCTTCCAGCTTCCAATCGTCGGGGCGATCTTCGGCGATCTCGGTTCCAGCAAGGACGATCTCGCAATCCCAGTCCAGGCTGTCTTCGTGCGCGACGAGCGCGGCTTCAACGGCTTCGCGCGGGGCGAGAAGCGTCATCTTGTAGGTGCGACTCACTGGGCTTCTTTATGATGCTGTCTCGAAGTCGGCTCTCTTAAGTGTCAGGATCACGGTTGGCCAGCAATCCTATTGCCCCCCGGCAAGCCTTGCGCGGTGCGGCAATTCGGCTAAGGGGAGGGCGTCAATGGGCCATGACGCCCTGCGAACAAGGTAAGATATCAGGGGACTCGACCAAGCATGGCTCAGCAAGCCGGGACCAGGAACCGCCCGCTTTCACCGCACCTGCAGATCTGGCGCTGGGGGCCGGGGATGCTCTCGTCGATCCTGCATCGCGCCACCGGCATCGCTGCCAGCGTCGGCATTCTGGTGCTGTTGTGGTGGCTGGGCGCGCTGGTTTCCGGGCCTGCCGCTTACGCCAAGTTCGCTGCGGTCGCGGGCCATCCGCTCGGCATCCTCGTCTTGGTGGGCATCAGCTACTCCGTGATCGCGCATGGCGTCACCGGCATTCGCCATTTCGTGCTGGATACCGGCGCGGGTTACGAGCTGGAGCAGAACAAGCTGTGGGCGAACGTCTGCACGGCGGCGGGCTTCGTGCTGACGGCGCTGTTCTGGGCCGCGCTGCTGCTGCGCTGATCGCTGGAGGGAACGAATACCATGGGCAACGGAACTTCCATCGGCCGCGTGCGGGGCAAGGGCTCGGCACATAGCGGCGCGCATCACTGGCTGCAGTTTCGCTACACCTCGGTCGGCAGCCTGCTGCTGACTGTGTGGTTCGGCGTGTCGCTGCTGATGCTGCCGAACTTCAGCTACACCGCCGTGCGCGAGTGGCTGGCCTCGCCGATTTCCGCCACCGCGCTTGCGCTGTTCATCATCGTCAACGTCTGGCACGCCCAGCAGGGCCTGCGCGTCGTGATCGAAGACTACGTGCATGAGGAAGGCAACAAATTTGCCAGCCTGATCGCGCTCAACCTCGTCTGTTTCGCGGCAGCCGCCTTCGGTCTGTTCTGCGTCGTTCGCCTCGCGCTGGGAGGCGCATAAGATGGCTACTCAGCCTGCATACAAGATCATCGACCACACCTATGACACCGTCGTCGTCGGCGCGGGTGGCTCCGGTCTTCGCGCCACCATGGGCTCGGCGGAAGCCGGCCTGAAGACGGCCTGCATCACCAAGGTGTTCCCCACCCGCTCGCACACCGTGGCGGCACAGGGCGGCATCGCCGCGTCGCTGAAGAACAACACGCCGGACCACTGGACCTGGCACATGTACGATACCGTGAAGGGGTCGGACTGGTTGGGTGACCAGGACGCGATCGAGTACATGGTGCGTGAGGCACCGGCCGCCGTCTATGAACTGGAGCATGCCGGCGTTCCTTTCAGCCGCAACGCGGATGGCACGATCTACCAGCGCCCGTTCGGTGGCCATATGCAGAACATGGGTGAAGGCCCGCCGGTGCAGCGCACTTGCGCGGCGGCGGACCGTACCGGCCACGCCATGCTGCACGCCCTCTATCAGCAGTCGCTGAAGTACGCGGCGGACTTCTTCATCGAATACTTCGCCATCGACCTGATCATGGACAACGGCCGCTGCGTCGGCGTGATTGCGTTGTGCATGGATGACGGCACGATCCACCGCTTCCGTGCCAAGGCCGTGGTCCTGGCGACGGGCGGTTATGGCCGCTGCTATTTCACCGCCACGTCGGCCCATACTTGCACCGGCGACGGTGGCGGCATGGTGCTGCGCGCCGGGTTGCCGCTGCAGGACATGGAGTTTGTGCAGTTCCACCCGACCGGGATCTACGGCGCGGGCGTGCTCATCACCGAGGGCGCGCGTGGCGAAGGCGGTTATCTGACCAATTCCGAAGGTGAGCGCTTCATGGAGCGCTATGCGCCTTCCGCGAAGGACCTTGCCAGCCGCGACGTCGTCAGCCGCTCGATGGCGCTGGAAATCCGCGAAGGGCGCGGCGTGGGCCCGAACAAGGACCACATCTTCCTTCACCTCGATCATATCGCGCCCGAAGTGCTGGCCGAGCGTTTGCCCGGCATCACCGAGAGCGGCAAGATCTTCGCCGGTGTCGATCTGACGCGCCAACCGCTGCCCGTGGTGCCGACCGTGCACTACAACATGGGCGGTATCCCGTGTGACTATAACGGCCGCGTGATGACGATCGGCGCGGACGGCAACCCGGAGACGGCGGTCGAAGGCCTGTTCGCCGTGGGCGAGGCCGCCTGCGTTTCTGTCCATGGCGCGAACCGCCTTGGCTCGAACTCGCTGATCGACCTTGTGGTGTTCGGCCGCGCGACCGGTCTGTACCTTAAGGAAAACATCAAGCCGAGCGACGCTCACCCTGAGCTTCCCAAGGACTCGGCCGATCTGGCGCTCACGCGTCTCGATCACTTCCGCAATGCCAAGGGCGGCTCGCCCACTGCCCAGATCCGCGCGGACATGCAGCGCACGATGTCGCAGCACGCGGCGGTCTTCCGCAACGACGAGCTGATGGCTGAAGGCAAGCAGAAGCTGGCCGCCACCTACAAGCGGATGGAAGACGTTCACGTTTCCGATCGCGGCCTGATCTGGAATTCCGATCTCGTCGAAACGATGGAGTTGGACAACCTCATCAGCCAGGCGACGGTCACGATGCA
Organism: uncultured Novosphingobium sp.; assembly: GCF_964277725.1. NCBI lineage: Bacteria > Pseudomonadati > Pseudomonadota > Alphaproteobacteria > Sphingomonadales > Sphingomonadaceae > Novosphingobium > uncultured Novosphingobium sp. The sequence goes on from NZ_CAXYKL010000265.1 coordinate 13,570, forward strand.
CGGCGCGCACAACCGCAAGGAAAGCCGCGGCGCTCACGCGCACGAGGATTTCCCCAACCGCGACGATGCCAACTGGATGAAGCACACCGCCGCCTGGTTCAACGGCTGGGGCGGCAAGGGCGGCGAGGTTCGCCTCGATTACCGCCCGGTTCACGAATACACGCTGACCGACGATGTCGAGTACATCAAGCCCAAGGCTCGCGTTTACTAAGACGTTTAGTCTGGTGCGAAATCAGGCCGGTTCGGGGAAGCCCGAGCCGGCCTTTTTCGTGGTTTCGCGGGTGTTGAGTTGCCTTACCCCGTTCGTGTCGAGCGTAGTCGAGACACTTGGTTTAGGTGCAAACGTGTCTCGACTACGCTCGACACAAACGGTTTTAGGTATGACTGAATCTTACGCGCCGGGCTTCAGGCCTCAGGCGTCGCCCACCAGCGCGGCGACCAGGGCACGAACCTTTTTCTGCCGCCACTGCGGCGCGGGGGCGATCAGCCAGTAGCCTCGCCGCGATGGCTCAGCTACGCCAAGGACTTGAATTTGCCCCGCCGCCTGCATTTCACGCGCCAGCAGCAGGGGCACACGCGCCTTGCCCAACCCCGCCAAGGCGGCCGCGATTGCTTGTCCGGCATCGCTGACGGTGATGGCCGGCGCGTCTTCCCCAGTGTTTCCGGCGCCACCGGCAGGGGCGGGATCACCCGGCCAGCCGATCCAGTCGCCTGAGCCGACCACGACCTGCTCCGCGGTGCCCAGCGATGTGCCTTCCAGTTCTCCCGGGCCCTCGGTCCAGCGGATCGCCAGATCGAGGTTGGCGTCGGCAAAATCGGTCTGCTCGCCGTCGACGATGGCGAAGCGCACCTGCGGATTCACAGATCGAAACGTGGCCAGCCGCGGAGCGAGCCAGGCGGCGAAGAACTCTCGGGGGACGGCGATCGTGTAGACGTGGCTGGACTGGCCCGCCTGCATCGTCTGCACTGCTTCCTCGAAATTCAGGAAACCGCTGCGCAACGTCTGCAGGCCGGCGCTGGCTTCCTCGGTCAGTTCCAGGCCCTTGCTGGTGCGGCGAAACAGCACCACGCCCAGCACGTCTTCCAGCGCGCGGATTTGCTGGCCCACCGCCGCCGGGGTGACGGCCAATTCATCGGCGGCGCGAGTGAAGGAGAGGTGGCGCGCGGCGGCGTCGAATACGCGAAGGGCGTTCAGGGGCAAATGCGTCCGCTTCATCCTGTATCCCTATGCAGATGCGGGCGAGGGGGCAATGCCCCAACCGTGACATGGCGGCATAACCCTATTTGCGCGCGCCGCCCCTGCTGCTAGCAGCGCACATCCCGCATTCCGGAGCCCGTGATGAGCGCCCCCAGATCAGCGACCACGCTGTCATCGCGCCATTACGGCATGGACTGGCTGCGCATTGGCGCGTTCGGCCTGCTGATTTTCTACCATGTCGGGCTGGTGTTCTCGAACTGGGACTATGAGTTCAAGTCCGCCCATCGATACGACTGGACCGCCTACCCGCTGCTGGCGTTGAATGCCTGGCGCCTTTCGCTGCTGTTCGCGATCTCCGGCTATGCCAGTGCGGCGCTACTGGCCCGGTCGGGCGGCGTCGTGCCGTTCCTGCGCGGCCGATTGAGCCGGCTGGGCATTCCGCTACTGTTCGGCATCGCCATAATCACCAGCCCCCAGCCATGGATTTGGCTGACAACGTCGGAAGGGTACCGCCATGGCTACCTTTGGTTCATGGCGCATGACTACTATTCGTTCCGCAATCTGGACGGGATCAATCTGCCTTCGTGGATGCACTTGTGGTTCGTGGTGTATCTGCTGATCTACACCTTGGCGCTGGGCGCGCTGACGCTTGTGCCTGTGAGACTCAAGGCCGCGGTCCGTGGCGGGTTAGCGCGAGCGCTGGCCGGAAAGCTGCTGTTGCCAGCGGGGATCGGCTGGATTTTTCTGGCGCGGAGCTTGCCTGGCGGGTGGGCGGACAAACACGATCTCGTCAGCGATCTTCATGCCCATGCCGCTTATATGCCAATGTTCTTGTTCGGCGTCCTGCTTCGAGGATCGGAGGGCATACGGCTGGCGATCGCCCGGCAGTGGAAGATCGCGGCGATGCTGGCCGTGATCGGCTATCTGGTGGTCGCCGCGTGCGAGGCCCTGTTCCCGGGCAAGGCCCCGATCCCTGATGCCTGGGAGGTTCCACTGCGACTGGCTAGGGCGGCGCAAGCTTGGGGCGCGATCATCGCCTTGTTCGGCGTGGCGGACCTATATTGGAACCGCGATGGCCGCTGGCGGGCGACGCTCGCTGAAGCGTCATTCCCGTTCTACATCATCCACCAGACGCTGATATTCTTGATCGGCTATGGCCTGCGCCCGTTGAGAGTGCCGGCCCTTGCCGAGTTCGCGATCCTTGTCGCGGGGACGGCGGTGGGATCGCTGGCGTTCTACCTTGGGGGGCGCGCGGTGCCACCGCTGCGCCCGCTGATCGGCCTTGGCCCGCGCGGCAAACGCAAGGCCTTGATCGAACCCGCTCGCCTGCGCGGGTGAGCCGCCGGACCGGCCTTCAGATCACTTCGGCGAATGCGCCATACTTGCCGCGGTGAAACAGCATCGGGCCTTCTTCTCGCACGCTTTCCATGCGCAGCACTTCACCCATGACAAACCAGTGATCCCCCGCCTCGGTGACGGAGTAGAGCCGGCATTCGATGCAGGCCAGCGAATTGGAAATGACCGGCAGGTTGTGGTCGGAAATGACATATTCCACGCCCACGAATTTCTCATCGCCCTTGGCGGTTACCGCGCGGCAGACATCCTGCTGATCGATGCCCAGCACGTTGACGCAGAAGTGGCCTGCCTGCTCAATCATGGGCCAGGAGGTGGAACGCTTATCCGGGAAGAAGCCGACCAGCGGCGGATCGAGCGACACGGAGGTGAAACTGCCCACGACCATGCCGGCGGGACGATTGTCCGCGTCCATCGCCGTGATCACGCAGACGCCCGTGGGGTAGTTGCCCAGCACTCTGCGGAAATCGGCGGGGTCAATCGTCGTCTGCGTCACTGCTCAGTTCCTCCGTCAACGCAGGACCCTCGCCCGCGCGGCTGTTGGGGGACAGATGGCAGGTCGTATCCGGTTTGCCAATCATGCGGGTGATAGGAAGCAGAGAAGCGATATTTCGTCGTGGCAACTTCGGGGCTAGGTTCGGGTTTGGCTTGCATGCAGGGTTTATCGAGGAGATCGAGGATGAGTGCCCGCTTCGCCTTGGGGATCGCCGCCGTATCGCTGGCTCTAGCAGGCTGCTCCAAGAAAGCTGACGAGCCGCAGCCGGAGGCTACTGTCTCCCCGTCTGACGCTGCAGCGGCGCCCACACCCTCTATCGCTGCGACGGAGGCAGCCCCGGTTGCATCGCCGTCTCCGATGGCGGGCGAGACATCGGAACCGCCAGCGGTGGCCAGCACGATCCCCGCCGCGATGCACGGTCGCTGGGGGCTGGTTCCAAAAGACTGCACCAGCACAGCGGGCGATGCGAAGGGCCTGCTGGTCGTGTCTGCCAAGCAGATGAAGTTCTACGAATCCGTGGCGAGGCTCGCCAAAGTCAAGTCGTCCGGTGAAGAGACGATCCGGGCGACGTTCGGTTATTCGGGTGAGGGCCAGAGCTGGAAGCAGGATGTCGATCTGAACTTGAAGGCTGGCGGCAAGACGTTGGTGCGGCAGGATCACGGGCCCGATGCGCTGCCGGGGCCGCTCACCTATACGCGTTGCTCGTAGCCCGATCGAACGTCGCGCATTGCACAACGGTGGTTTGCGCGGCTAACCTGTTGATCGGCAATCGGTGGTTATTTGAAGGCGAGCAATCGGGATGGTCAATCCTCTCTTGGTGAGCGCGGCGCGTAGCGCACCGGTCTTGTTGGCGGGTACCGTCGCCGTGCCGGCAGTGGCTGGCCTGGCGGTCGTCACCGCCGCCTGCCTCGGTACGCTGATGGTGGTGCGGCACCGTACCCAGTCGCAAGTGAGCATCCGCTATCGCAAAGGAGAGGGCTTCGTTTTCGACCTCGCCAGAGCGCCGCAATCCTGACAAGTGGCCGCATGACTAAAGACCTTCTGTCCCGACGCGAAAACAAAGTCGGTTTTCTCACGCTGAACCGGCCCAAGGCGATTCATGCCCTGACCCTCGACATGTGCCGGGCAATGACTGAGGCGCTGCTGCAATGGCGTGACGATGCGGATGTGCACGCCGTAATTCTCGAACATGGGGAAGGGCGTGGCTTCTGCTCGGGTGGTGACATCAATCTGCTGAGGCATTCCAGCCTGAGCGATCATGGCGTGTCCGGGCGGGCGTTCTTTTGGGACGAATACCGGCTGAACCATCTGCTATTCACTTATCCCAAGCCGATCGTCGCCTTCATGGACGGCATCACCATGGGCGGCGGCGTGGGTATCTCGCAGCCCGCGCGGTACCGGATTGCGACCGAGAACACGCGTTTCGCCATGCCGGAGACGGGCATCGGGTTGTTCCCGGACGTGGGCGGCGGCTGGTATCTATCCCGGCTGGAAGGTCGTCTCGGGCAATTCATGGCCTTGACCGGAGCGCGCCTCGATGGGGCAGAGGCGCTGTGGGCGGGCCTCGCCACGCATTACCTCGCGGCTGCCTCGATTGCCGAGGCCAAGCAGCGGATCGTAGCCGGGGAAGAGATCGGCCAAGTGCTGAGCGCTCTTTCCGGTTCCGCGCCCGAGCCTCGCTTAAAAGAGCACGCGGCGCAGATTTCCAAGCACTTTGCCTTCGATCGGCTGGAGGATGTCCTGGCATCCCTAGCTGCGGACGAGAGCGAGTGGGCCGTGCGCGAGCTGACCACGCTGCGTACGAAAAGTCCGCTGTCTTGCAAGGTATCGCTGCGGCAACTGGCGACATCGGCCTTGCTGGGCGATTTTGCGGACAACATGGCAATGGAATACCGCCTGGGCTCGCAAATGCTGCTCCAGCCGGACTTCGCGGAAGGGGTGCGAGCCGTGATCGTGGACAAGGACAACACGCCGCACTGGACGCCGCCGACGCCGGAAGAGGTCGACGAGGCGCAAGTCGATGCGATTTTCGCCCCGCTGCCTGCGGACGAGGAATGGAGCCCGCTGCCCGCCTGATCGGACAGCTCCGCTCAGCCTGTCTGCTGGCCTTTCCTGCGGGCGATCTCGAATGCGGGAAGGCGCATGCCCTTGGTGCGGCTGGTCAGGTGATATCGCCGACACACTTCGCACCGATAGGCTCGTAGCGTTACCGAGGCTCGAGATGCTGCCTCCAAGGCGGCGGCCTCATCCGAAAAATCACGCTTTCTGCGGCAGACCCGTGGCGATGTTCGCATCGCTCAACCCAGGATGCCAGGGCCCAGCAGCGTCAGCATCTTCACATCGATCGCGTAGCCCGCGTTGCGCCATTCCGCGACCTGTGCGCCGATCGTGGCCAAGGGAACGCGGTGAACCACGATATCCTCGCCCTCCACACCGCCGCCGTCGCCAATCTTTTCCAAGTCATGGGCGCGCAGCAGGGTGAAGCTTTCGCTGACCATCCCGGGCGACGAAAAGAACTCGCCGATCACTTCCATGCGGCCGGGGCGATAGCCCGTTTCTTCCTCCAGCTCGCGCGCGCCAGCGGCTGAGACATCCTCGTCCTGCGTGTCGTCCTCGTCCCCGACGAGGCCGGCGGGTAGCTCGATGCAGCGGCAGCCTAACGGCACGCGGTACTGGTCGACCAGTATGACGTGATCCGCGTCGTCGATCGCCACGATTACAGCTGCACGAATGCCGCGTGCCCGGCCGACGTATTCCCATCGCCCGCGCCGCTTGGTGGTAATGAATTTGCCCTGCCAAACGATCTCTTCCGCGGCATCGGCATCGGCGACTGCGCTCATACTTCGATCAACCTGTCGGGCAGTTCGTTGACGTCATCATCCTGTCGCGGGAAATGCAGCGACAGCACCGTGCCGACCTGTTCCACCGCCGCGCACATTCCACCCGCCACATCGCCTTGCTTCACCCGCTGCAGCAGCCCGTCCAAAGCATCTGCCCACACACTCGCCTCGACCTTGGACGCGATCGCCGCATCGGCCAGGATCTCCGCGCGGTGTTCACGCATGGAGAGATAGATGAGGATGCCGGTGCGCCCGGTCGTGCGCTGCTCCGCGCCGATCCGGAAGGCCCGCAGCGCCCGCTCATGCACGCGCTTAGCCTTGATCGGACCAGGGATGAGGAAGAAGCGCAGGGCCGGTATCAATTGCAGCAGGACCATGGCGGCGAACTTCGCGGTGGCGACGGCCAGCGCGATGGTGAACAGCTCACGAACCGTCCAGTCATGGACCCAGCCGCCGGAAAGCGACTCGAACAGCGACAGATAGAATTGCGGCGCGACTGCCAGCGCCACCAGTGCGATGAAGGCGACTGCGGCGGCCCAGGCCAGGACCACGTCGGTATAGCCGTCAGAGCGGTCGGCCAACACGGTTACAATTTCACCGGCGGTGTTGCTTTCGGCCCGGGCTACCGCGTCGCTTACACGCTGGCGGTCGGCTTCGCTGAGGGTGCTTCGTCCGGTCATGCTCACCAGCTCCCGCTCGCGCCGCCGCCGCCGAAGCTGCCGCCGCCTCCGGAGAAGCCGCCACCGCCGCCGCCCCAACCGCCGCCGCCACCGCCCCAATCACTCCCGCCGCCAAAGCCGCCGGGTATCCAGACGATGGGTGAGCCAAAGCCGCCACGCCGCCGTCCGCCGTGTCCGGTCATCGCGCGCAGCACCGGCAGGACAAAGAAGAACAGCACGAAGACCAGGAAGATGATCGTGCCCACCGGAATGCCCTTTTCGCGTCCGCGGCCTTGCTGGACGGCCTGGGCGGCGATCTTCTGCGCCTGATCGGGCGGCAGCGTCAGCTGCTTTATCACCGCATCTGCCCCGGCCTCGATCCCGCCCGGCATGTCCCCCGCCTTGAAACGGGGAAGGATGTTGTTGTTGATGATCAGGAAGTTCATCCCGTCCGGCAGCACGCCTTCCAGGCCATAGCCCGTCTCGATTCGAACCTTGCGTTCATTGGGAGCGATGATGAGCAATACGCCGTCGTTGCGCTGCTTGTCGCCGATGCCCCAAGCTCGGCCCAGTTGGTAGCCATAGTCAGAGATTTCATAGCCCTGCAGGCTAGGCAGCGTGGCGATGACGAATTGGCGCTGGGATTGCTTTTCCAACGCATCCAGCTTCTGCGTCAGTCGCGTCTCGACATCCGGGGGCAAAATATTGGCGTCATCGACAACGCGGCCGGTCAGCTTGGGGAACTGCGGGTCGGCCTGCGCCACACCGGGCAGCAGCGCGCTGAAGCACAGCAACAGCGCGCCAAGGAAGGCTCTCATGATACGAGACCCGATCTACCGTCCTTACAGCTTGCCTTCGAGGCTGGGCGCAACGTCGGCACCTGGCGTCACGGCCTGGTAAGGCACGAGTGGCGACGCACCGCGCAGCTTGGCGCCGATCATCGTCGGGAAGACCCGCACCTCGGTGTTATAGTCCTGCACGGCGCCGTTATAATCGCGTACGGCCACACGGATGCGGTTTTCCTGGCCCTCGATCTGGGTCTGCAACATCTGATAGTTCACGATCGACTTGAGATCGGGATACCGCTCAACGCTGACGAGCAAGCGACCCAGGCTTTGGCCGAACTGCTCCTGCGCCTGGCTGAACTGCTGCATCTTGGCCGGATCGTTCAGATCGTTGGCGGTCACCTGCACGCTGGTGGCCTTGGCACGAGCCTCGACCACGCCGGTCAGGATCGCCTTTTCCTGCTCGGCCGCACCCTTGGCGACTGCGGCGAGGTTGGGGACGAGATTCGCTCGCTCCTGAAAGGCGGCCTGCACGTCCGCCCACTTGGCCTTGGCGGCTTCCTGCTTCGTGGGCACCGAGTTGAATCCGCAAGCCGCGAGGCTCATGGCCGCAACGGTGACGACCAGAACGCGAGCTGACCGGACGATCCGGGCGCGAGAGAGAGACTGCAACATGCGGTAGAAATCCCTTGGCTTCAGGCGGCGCGCGGTGCGGGCCATTCCACGCGCTGAAAGATAGCGACGGTGCGCGTCCGTGCAAGGCGCAACGATGTAGGCATTTGCCGCACTTGCCACTCGCCCGCCGCTGCGGCAGCATGGTGCCCGACACGAAAAGGATATGGGGGCCGCCATGACTTTATTGGAAGAATTCAAGAAATTCATTGCGCGGGGCAATGTCCTCGATCTGGCGGTCGGCGTGATCATCGGCGCAGCGTTCGGCAAGATCGTGACCTCGCTGACTGAAAGCATTATCATGCCGATCATCGGCTGGGTGTTCGGCGATATCGATTTTTCGAACTATTTCATCTTGTTGGGTGACATTCCCGAAACCTACAAAGGCGGCCTGACCGACTATGCCGCGCTGAAGACGGCGGGTGTGGCGATGATCGGCTACGGCACGTTCATCACCCAGATCATCAATTTCCTGATCGTTGCGGCAGTGCTGTTCATGCTGCTGCGCTCGGTCAACCGCGTCATCGATTCGATGGAGCGCGAAAAGAAAGCGGCTGCCGCTACCGCTGCGGACGAGGCGGTCGCCACCGATCCACAGCTCGATACCCTGAAGGAAATCCTGGCGGAGCTGAAGCGGCGCGAAGTTTGACGGCCTCGCTGCCTGCCGCCTCTTCACATCCGGCGGCGATCGCTTATATGACAACTTGTCGGTTTCGACCGGCTATGGCGATAAACTGCAGCGTGCAATAGGCACAGCGGACCCGGGGGCGGTACCCGGCGGCTCCACCACTCTCCTCGTTTCGACGGGGATAATGACGGGGCCGAACTAGGATCGACGTGTGTTGAAAGACGTTGTTTTCGCCCGGGCTGAGTAACCCGTTCAAGGCTCAAAACTCATAAGTGCCAACGATAACGAAGCACTTGCTCTCGCGGCGTAATTCTAGGGGCTAACGCCCTGAAGTTACAAAGTTAGAACACGGTTGGGCCCACCGGGTAACAGAAGGGATTCCAGCGGTACGGAGCGCACCGGGCAACAGAAGCGCTCCACCTTCCTCAGATTTTTGATGCATCACCTTCAACGGATGCCTTAGCGCCAGCCAGTGCCTGTTCGTGCTTCAGGCAGTCCAGGATCTTGCCCCCCGCCATGAAGACGGCTCCGGTGCATGCCAGGAACAGCAAGTCGCCACCCCATCCGGGAAAACGCGTTAGATAGACGCTGCCGCGCTCTACTGCGCCCAGCGCCAGCGCATAGATGATGAGGAAAGCCTCCCACCGGGTCTTGATGATGAACAGGCGTCCAATCTTGCCGAGCATTGCCAACCTCATGTTTTGACAGATCATAGCAACGGCCATGCCAAGTGACCGTTCCCGCCATTCCGTACGGTTAAGGGTAGCCTGCTTGTAATGGTTTCCGACAATTAACTAAACCGCATCGCTCGAACCGACGGGGCACCGATCCGGATGAGAGGGGCTTAACGGTTGGAGGTCAGGACCCGGGCGACCGCGACGAATTCATTCACGCTCAAGGTTTCAGCGCGTCGTTGGGGGTCGATGCCGAGCGTCTCCAGCGCGGCGATCGCGCCCGGCAGGCCTTTTACGCTCTGGCGCAGCATCTTGCGTCGCTGGCCAAAGGCGGCTTCGGTCAGCCGCTCTAGCATTTTCATCGATACCCCGGCGGGGGCCTCTGCCGGTTCGACGTGGACAATCGCCGACATCACCTTGGGCGGGGGCGTGAAGGCGCTGCGGTGCACCTTCATCGCCAGTCGCGCGCGGGAGCGCCACTGTGCCAGCACCGCCAGTCGGCCGTATGCGCTGTTATCCGGCTCGGCGATGATCCGGCGAGCGACCTCTTCCTGGAACATCAACGTCAGTGAGGTCCACTGCGGCGGCCAGGCTTCTCCTGTCAGCCAGCCGGTGAACAGCGCCGTGCCGACGTTGTAAGGCAGGTTGGCGACAATGGCGTAGGAACCCTCGAACAAGCTGGCCGGATCGATCTTCAATGCATCGCCTTCGATCACGCGTAGCTTGCCTGGGAAAGCTGCCTCAACTTCGGCCAGTGCGGGCAGGCAGCGGCGGTCCATCTCGATCGCGGTGACCTTGGCGCCGGCACGTAACAACGCCCGTGTCAGGCCGCCTGGGCCGGGGCCCACTTCCAGCACTTTTTGCCCTGCCAGCGATCCCGGCACCGCCGCGATACGGTCCAACAGGTTTTCATCGAACAGGAAATTCTGGCCGAGCGCCTTGCTGGCCGAGAGGCCATGTCGGGCGATCACCTCTCGCAACGGGGGCAAGGGCAGTGCTGGCGAGGAGGGCGGGGGAGGGGAAGAATTCACCACGCCGTCCTAGTCGGTGTTCATGCTTGGAGTCGAGACGCCCGGTGGCTGGCGCACGCACCCGCCATGCGGATGGCCGCGATCGTCGCTCCGGCGCTGGCCGATCCGCGCCCGGCGATCCCAAACGCGGTGCCGTGATCGGGCGAAGTGCGGATAATCGGCAGGCCCAGCGTGACGTTGACGCCTTGGTCGAAGTCCAGCGTCTTGATCGGGATCAGCGCCTGATCATGGTACATGCATATGGCCACATCGTATTTCCCACGCTCATGCGCGGCGAACAGCGCGTCGGCAGGATGCGGTCCGGATATGGTTAACCCCTCGGCTTGCAAGCTGGCGATGGCGGGGGCGATGACGTCGCGATCCTCGGTGCCCATGCGCCCGTCTTCCCCTGCGTGGGGGTTCAGCCCGGTGATGGCGATCCGGGGACTTTCCAGCCCGAAGTCCCGCTCCAGAGAGGCGGCGACAATGCGGACGCGGCGGATTATCAGGTCCTGGGTGATCAGCCGCGGAACGTCGGCCAGGGCGGCATGGACGGTCAAGGGCACCGTGCGCAGGGACGGGCCGGCCAGCATCATCACCGCATCGTGGTGCGCGATGCCGCTTGCGTCGGCTACGAACTCGGTCTGGCCGGGTTGGGTGAACCCCTGCCGCGCCAGGTGCGACTTGGCGATAGGCCCGGTGACGATCGCGGCGGCGGTGCCATCCACAGCCCAGCGCGCGGCATGGGTCAACGAGGCGATGGCAAAGAGGGCGCCCTGCGTATCAGGCTTTCCGGGGTGATATTCGGCATCATGCCCGCCCAGCACCGGCAGGCCATGCCGAAAAGCTTCCATCACCTCCGCTGCATCCGTGATCGTCACGAGAGGCATCGACAGGCCTCGGCTCTTTGCGGCGGCGGTCAGGACGGTAACGCCTCCGCTCGCAAAGAAGGGTGCCAGGCCCGCGGCCTCCCGCTGGCACCAGGCTTGCGCGATCAGCTCTGGCCCGACGCCCGCCGGATCGCCGATGGAGACCGCGAGCGGGGCCGCCAGCACCATCAGCGCGTCAGTTGTATTCGATCACCGCATCGCGGCGCAGATCGCGCAAATACATCTGTGCGCGCTTGTTGATGCGATCGTCTTCCATCTGGCTTTGCAACTGCTCGAAGTTGGGGCCGGAGGCGTTCGGTGCGTCGTCTCGGCCGCACAGCATCAGGACGCGGACGCCTTCGCTGATTGAACCGAACGGCGGGGACGTCTCACCGATGCTGAGCGACAGCACGGCATTCTGTAGCGGGCCCGGCAAGTCGCGCGCGCGAACCTGATCGTTGGCCACGACTTGCGCGCCCAGCTTCGCCGCTACTTCATCCACCGCGCCGCAACCCTTGGCGGTCTGCATCGTGGTGGCGAACGTCTTGGCGCGCGCCGTCGCTTGCGCCTGGGTGGTGCCAGCGGGGAAGTTGATCGAGACCTGCTTGAGCGCCAGGACAGCATCGCGCGGATCGGCGGTCAGCACCTTGCGCTTGTCGATCAGGTAAAGAATCGAATAGCCGCCGGGGATCTTGATCGGGCCGACCAGCTGGCCGGGGTTGATGTCGCTGGCGGCAGAGGCCAGTTCCGTGGGCAGCTGCGCCAGGCGAATCCAGCCCAGATCGCCACCCACGGCTGCAGTGGACGCCTGCGAATACTGGCGCGCGTAAGCGACGAAGCTGCCGCCGCCCTTTAGCTGCTCTACGATCTTGCGGGCGTTTTCACCCACTTGGGCATCATCCTGATCGTTGGAGGCCAGGAAGATCTCACCCAGGCGGTACTCGTCCGTGCCCTTGGCGGCCTGAAGGCGGTTCATCACCTCCTTCACCTCGTCGTCCGAGACGTTGATGAACGGCGCGACATTGCGGCTGAGCAGGCGCTGCCAGGAAAGCTCACCCCTGATCTGGCGCTTGAGCGATGAGGGCGACGAACCGACGCGTACCAGATAGGCGTCCATCGCACCGGGGTTCTGGCCGAAGTTCTGGCCCGCCACGCGAGCATAGGTCTGGTCGATCTCGGCCTGCTTGATATCGATGTCAGCCGCCTTGGCCGCCTGGATCTGCAGCGTTTCGTCAATCAGGTTGCGCAGCACCTGCAGGCGCAGGCGGGTCTTTTCCTCTTCGCCGACCTTGTTCTCGTTAGCCGCGAGGATCAGCGCCAGGCGCTGGTCAACATCGGTGCCGGTGATGACATCGCCGTTCACCACCGCGGTGGCGCGGCGCATGTTCGGGTTGTTTTGGGCGAAGAGCTTCACGTCATCGGGAATCGAGATGTTGCCCTGGGCGTCGTTCGGCTGGGACGGTTCTTGCTGGGCTGAAGCGATCGGCGTCGCGAGTGCGCTCGCAACCGCGCAGATCGCGAAGGAACCCTTGATCAAACCCTTGCGAATGCTGGTCTTCACCGTGTCGTTTTTCCCATTCTTGGCCGTAAACTGAGGGCCGATCCGAAAGCGTGGCCCTTAAGACCCCGCCCTGCGGCAGCGCGGCTTAACGGAAAATGAGTGCGACTGATAGCGCGATTGCGCAAGTCGCTCCCACCGTGCGGCCCGCACCGTTTACTTGAAGCCGATGTTCTTGAGCGCGAAGTAGATCTGGAACGAATTGCCGCTGCGCGCGTCACCCGTCGCCTGATAGTCCCGCCGCCAGGTGAGCGCCACTTCCAGGCAGTCGTCCGAATAGGCCGCGCCGATGCGGGTGCGCAGCGGCTGGAACCCGTCGGAGCCGTAAATGGGGTCTTGGCTACGGCTGGTCAGGTTGACGACGGACGAGCCGAATATCGACCAGTACTGGAAGAACGAGGCCCTGCCCGCGAAGCGCAATTCCTCACGATCGCGCAAGTCCTCCACCGCGTTGATGTCGCGGTTGAGCTTGGTGTAGCCGATCTCTGCGTAGGTCTTCGTGTTGCCCAGCGTCGCGTCGAGTTCGTTGCGGCGGACGGCGAAGGTGTCCTTGTCGATCCGATAGCGGTGCGTCACCGCGATCCAATCCCGATAACGGACCTCGGTACGGCCCACGATGTCGGAGGTCTTGCTGGACAGCCCTGTGCCGTCGGGCAGGATCGATTCCCGATTGCCGAGGCGAATCGACTGGCCGATGTTGGCCTTGATCCTCCAGCGGGGGCGTTCGAACTGCCAGTCCGCGCCATACGTGAAGCGCACGCCGTCCTCGATCCGGTCGTACCCGGGGAAGCGGTTGAGCGCGAAGAGGTTGCTGTCCTCCAGGTCGATCGCGCGCGAATCCTCGTTCGGGATCGAGAGATTGGGCACGCGCGGCGTGGCGACCAGTTGCACGCGTGGCGTCAGAACCTGGGTGCCGCCGAAGATCGTGCCTACCATCGGCCAGCGCACGTCCACCGCCGCAGTGGCGACACCGCGCGTTTTCCAGCCAGCTTGGCCGCGATAGAGGTCGGTCAGCGTCAGGTCGTTGTCGCTTGAGTGGTAGACGTCACCGCGCACCAGCCCTGTGAACGTCACTTCCTGACCCATGCCGGTCAGCTTGCGCAAAGACCACTGCGCCTTGGCGAAGGCGCGCTGGGTATCCTGGCCCTGGCTGCGGCTGATCGCCAGTGTGTTGAGCTGCGCCTCCAGCTTGCCGCCCAGCAGCGGATCATCGAACCTGCGGCGATAGTCGATCAGCGGCAAGGCGACCGGTACCTGCCCCTGATCCACGCCCGCGCGCATGGTCTGCGTGGCCCAGCCAGAGATCGAGAGGTAGCTCTTGGGATCGATCCGCTCCACGTCGACCACCGAACGCAACCGGTCATCGCGATTGATGTAGTAGCGGCGCAGGAACGTGCGGTCGGTCGTGCGGCGGATCGAGGCGGTAACGCTCCAGTTAGGGTCGAGCTGGAACTTGCCGTTGGCGAAGATATATCCGCGGAAGCTGCGGCTGGCGTCCGGATTGTTCCCGGTGATCGGAATGCGGCTGCTCGACGTGGCATAGCCGGTGATCTGGTACGCGCCTTTTGACGTGAGGGCGCGGTACTGCCCGGAGACCATCGGCGCCACTTTGGAATAGACGTAGGCGGTGGCCGTCAGGTCACGGTTTTTATCGATCTGCCAATAGTATGACCCGCTAAGCTCAAGCCCGTTCGAGGGCGAGGTGCGAAAATCCGGCACCAGGAAACCGCCGACCGAGCCCCCGCTGGTCGAAATCCGCAGGCCGGGCAGGGGCAGTTTGATGAAGTCGAACATCTCCAGCCGCGCATTGCGGAAAGTGATGCGTTCGGCCGCATCGTCATAGACCACCTGGCTGGCGGTTACGCGCCAGCTGGGCTTCTTCGGACATCCGTCCGAATCCTCGACCGCGCAGCCGGTGTAGGCCGCCTTGTTCAGGATGACATTGCCATTTTCGATCCGGCGGCCCTGCACCGCGGCGAGGCGTCCGCCCTGACGAAGGGCGATCAGCAGGTTTTCCATTGCCCCGGTCTTCAGCTCGTCCGTCAACTCGACGCGATCGGTGAACAGCTGGTTGCCGTTCTCGTCGATCATGCGCACGTTGCCGGTGGCGAGAATCTGCCCGGTGTTGCGATCCCAGGTCACCACGTCGGATCGTACCGATTGGTCATCCCGGCGCAACACGACGTTGCCGGTGGCCGTGACCTTCTCGGAGTTCTGGGCGTACTCAACCTTGTCGGCGGCAAAGGCGATCGGGATTTCGTTGGGATCGGTCGATGGCGGCGCGGCGGGCGGCAGGGGCGAGATCGGCGCATCGGGCAGCGGCCGTGTCAGGTCTTGCGCGAACGACGCCGCTGGCAGCGCCATGGCCGCCAGACCTGCTGCCAAAGCGCTCAAGGAAAGGGTTCGCAAGCGACGAGATACAGCTTGCGGTGAATGCGGCAGCAAGGGGGGCATGGCTTGCCTATCGCACTGCCCGCGCTTAACTGCAATCCGCCGGTGAAGCGAAGGCGCAGGCTTTGCGACAGCTTGCTGGTTCCCGTCCGCCGCGGTCGCTCGCAAGAAGAACTATCCCCCAGGAGAATGCATGAAAATTCAATTCCTTGACGCCGCATCGAACTCTTCCGCAGGAATCCTGGTGCAGCCGCTCAATCAGGGCGCGCTGCCTGCCGGATTGGATCCGATGCTGGCAGAGGCCGCCAATCGCGCCAGTTTCAACGGCAAGGCGGGCCAGATCGTCGAGGGGTTTGCAGAGCGTGACGGGCGGGTGCGCCGCATCGTGCTGGCGGGATTGGGACAGCCCGGCGAAACGCGGGCCGAGTCCGCCGAGAAGATGGGCTCCGCGCTTGTCGCCAAGTATTTGACATCCGGCGAAACCGGCCTGGCGATCGACCTGACCGGCGTCGGCCTCTCGCGCGATGAAGCCGCTGGTCTCTTGCTGGGCGCGCGCCTGCGCAGCTGGCGGTTCGACGCCTATCGCACCAAGCTCGCCGATGACAAGAAGCCGACGCTGGCACAGATCGACGTGATCGGCGCACCCGAAGGGCTGGAAGCGCAGTGGCAGATCGAGCAGGCCGTGGCGCAAGGCGTGGAATTTACGCGCGAACTGGTCACCGAGCCGGCGAACGTCATCTACCCCGAAAGCTTCGTGGAGCGGTGCCGCGCGCGGTATGAAGGCACGGGCCTGGTGGTGCGGGTGCTGGACGAGAACGAGATGGCGCAGCTTGGCATGGGCTCGCTGCTGGGCGTGGCCCAGGGCTCGGCCCGGCCGGCCCGCCTGCTCGTCATCGAGTGGAACGGTGGTGCGGCCGGTGCCAAGCCGCTTGCCTTCGTGGGCAAGGGCGTCACCTTCGATACCGGCGGTATCAGCCTGAAGCCACCCGCCGGCATGGAAGACATGAAGTGGGACATGGGCGGCGCCGGTGCGGTGGCCGGAACCATGCTGGCGCTTGCTCTGCGCAAGGCCAAGGCGAACATCGTCGCAGTCTGCGGCCTGGTCGAGAACATGCCGGACGGCAAGGCGCAGCGTCCAGGCGATGTCGTCACCTCGCTTTCGGGCCAGACGATCGAGGTGATCAACACCGACGCTGAAGGCCGCTTGGTCCTGTGCGATGCGCTCACCTGGGTGCAGCGTGAGTATGCTCCCACGCGCATCGTCGACCTTGCCACGCTGACCGGCGCGATCATCGCTTCGCTCGGGTTCGAATATGCCGGGTTGTTCTCCAACAACGATGATCTGGCCGCCGCCCTTTCCGCCGCCGGAGAGGCCAGCGGCGACAAGCTGTGGCGCTTCCCGATGGGCTCGGTATACGACAAGCAGTTGGAAAGCCCGATCGCCGACATGAAGAATATCGGCACGCGGTTTGGCGGTTCGATCACGGCGGCGCAGTTCCTCAAGCGCTTCATCGAGAATGACACGCCCTGGGCGCACCTCGACATCGCCGGTACCGTGTGGGCCGACAAGCCTGGCGCGACCTGGGACAAGGGTGCGACCGGCTTCGGCGTGCGCCTGCTGGACCGCTTCGTGCGCGACACGATCGAGGGCTAAGGGCAGGACAGCTCCGCCATGCGCGTCGATTTCTACCAGCTTTCCCGCGATCCGGTGGAAGTGGCGCTGCCGCTGCTCGCCCGCGCCACCTTGAATGCGGGCGAGCGGATGCTGGTGGTATCGCAGGACCCGGCGCAACTGGCGCGGATTGGCGAGGGGCTTTGGTCCCTCGCCGAGACGTTCCTGGCCAATGGAAGAGCGGGCGAGCCGCACGAGGATCGCCAGCCCATCCTGCTGTCCGAGAAGGCAGAGGCGGCCAACGGCGCGCGCTTCCTGGCACTGGCGGACGGGCAATGGCGTGAGGAAGCTGCCGCTTTTGCTCGCACGTTCCTGCTGTTCGACGATCGCACCGTCGATGGCGCGCGCGGGGTCTGGCGGCAATTGCGCGATCGGCAAGACACCGAGCGTCATTTCTGGAAGCAGGACGGTGGCCGCTGGGTCGAAGCGGGCTAGCGCGCCTTGCTCCTGCGCGCATTCCCCGCTAGGGGCCCGCGCAACCGCAGACACCAGCTTCTTTCAAGGAACCTTTCATGGCCGTGACCCGCACCTTTTCGATCATCAAGCCTGACGCCACGCGCCGTAACCTGACCGGTGCCGTCACCAAGATGCTGGAGGAGGCCGGCCTGCGCGTCGTCGCTTCCAAGCGCATTCAGATGAGCCAGGAACAGGCCGAAGGCTTCTACGCCGTCCACAAGGAGCGTCCGTTCTTCAACGATCTGGTCAGCTTCATGATCTCCGGCCCCGTGGTCGTGCAGGTCCTGGAAGGTGAGGACGCCGTGAAGCGCAACCGCGACATCATGGGCGCTACCAACCCAGAGAACGCCGATGCCGGCACCATCCGCAAGGAACTGGCTGAGAGCATCGAAGCCAACTCGGTCCACGGCTCGGACTCGGAAGAGAACGCCAAGATCGAGATCGACTACTTCTTCAAGCCCGAGGAAATCGTGGGCTGATCCAGCCTAACGGCTGACTTATCGAAGGGCCGCTCCTGCAAGGGGGCGGCCTTTTTATTTGCGCGCCCACCCGCGTTTGCCATATCCTGATGCACGAGGAGATTTGCGATGCAAGGCATGGGTCAAGCGGCAGGAGAAGCCTGCCCGTTCGAGTTCAACTTCGATCCCGCCACCTTCAAGGTGGGCGATGTGGTGAGTTACCGCGTCAACGGCAGCCTCGAGGGCTTCCCTTTCGTCGGCACTTTGCTGGAAGTTCACGATGATCACGTCGTGCTGACGGACGATCCGGACAAAGCGATCAATCGCTATCGCGGTACGCGCGAAAGCCGCCCGCTGGTGGAAGAGTCCGAAATCTGAAAGTTAGCCGGCTGATCGGTTCGATCAAGCCGGATCAGTCGAGGCGCGGTCACTGATGGCCGCGCCCCGATCGCATCTGGATCAAACGCCGTTGGCGGCGCTCAACACGGCGCGGACGCTGGCGGTGGCCACGTCCTCGTCGATACCCACGCCCCAGATCACGCGGCCATCGGGCAGCAGGCATTCGACGTAGGCCGCCGCCCGCGCCTCGGAACTTTGCCCCAGGGAGTGCTCGGCATAATCGCGCACTTGCAGGTCAAGACCGAAGCTGTCCTTCAGCGTGGCGGTGACGGATGAGATGAGGCCATTGCCTCGGCCCGAGACGGTCTGCTCCTGACCATCGACTCCGATCTTGCCCGAGAAGAGACGCGTGCCATCGGCGGTGCGGCCTTCGTCCCAATCGATCAGCTGATAGCGCTGCGGGCCGCCGAGGCGATAGACCTTCTGGAACACGCTCCAGATGTCATCCGCCTGCAATTCCCGGCCCAGTTCGTCCGCCAGTTCCTGGACGTGGCGCGAAAAGTCCGCCTGCATCCGCTTGGGCAGCTTCAAGCCTTGGTCTTGCTCGATCACCCACGCAAATCCGCCCTTGCCGGACTGCGAGTTGACGCGAATCACCGCTTCGTAGCTGCGGCCCAGGTCAGCCGGGTCGATCGGCAGGTAAGGCACCGCCCAAAGCTCGTCGTTACGCTGCTCCTGTGCGGCGAAGCCTTTCTTGATGGCGTCCTGATGGCTGCCGGAAAAGGCGGTGAACACCAGCTCGCCACCATAGGGATGGCGTTCGGCCACCTTCAGTTGGTTGCAGTATTCGACCGTCTGGATCACCTCGTCGATGTCCGAGAAGTCCAGCTTGGGATCGACGCCCTGAGTGTAGAGGTTGAGGCCCACGGTCACCAGGCAGCAATTGCCGGTGCGCTCGCCATTGCCGAACAGGCAGCCTTCCACACGGTCTGCGCCCGCCATCAGCCCCAACTCGGCCGCGGCCACGCCGGTGCCCCGGTCGTTGTGGGTGTGCAAAGAGATTACCGCGCTCTCGCGATTGGGCAGGTTGCGGCAAAAATACTCTATCTGGTCGGCGTAGATATTGGGCGTTGCCGCCTCCACCGTGGCCGGCAGATTGAGGATGATCGGGCGCTCCGGCGTGGGCTGCAGAATGCCCATCACCGCCTCGCAGCACTCCAGCGAGAAATCCAGTTCGGCGGTGGAAAACGTCTCCGGGCTATATTCGAAATGCCACTGCGTTTGCGGGTACTTGGCCGCCTGATCGCGAAGCACTTTCGCGCCGTTCTCGGCGATCGCGCGAATTTCGTGCTGCTCCATACCGAACACGACTTGCCGCCAGAGCGGCGACACGGCGTTGTAAAGGTGGACGATCGCCGCCTTCGCGCCCGCCAGGCTTTCGAACGAGCGTTCGATCAGGTCCTGTCGCGACTGGGTGAGGACTTGCACCAGGACGTCATCCGGGATGCGGCCGCTGTCGACCAGGCCACGGATAAAGTCGAACTCGGTAGCGCCGGCGGCCGGGAAGCCAACCTCGATCTCCTTCAGGCCGACTTTAACCAGCAAATCGAAAAAGCGCGTCTTCTTCTCCGCTCCCATCGGATCGATCAGCGCTTGGTTTCCGTCACGCAGGTCGGTGGAAAGCCAGCGCGGGGCCTTGGTGATCGTGCGGCCGGGCCACTGGCGATCGGGCAAGTTGATTTGCGGGAAGGGGCGGTACTTGACCGAAGGGTCTTTCAGCATGGTCATGGCGAAACTCGCTTGGA
>NZ_CAXYKL010000266.1:0-2602 GCF_964277725.1 uncultured Novosphingobium sp.
TCGAAGCCTTCGCGACTGCGTTTGGCCCAGCGCATCGACATTTCCATGGATCGCGCGATCACGTCCCGACCTTGGTCGATCTTCGGGCACTCATCGAACGCCATGACGATATCGGAGCCGAGCAGCCGCTGGATCTCCATCGAGCGCTCTGGCGTCAGCAAGTGGCGCGAACCGTCGAGGTGGCTGGCGAAGGTAACGCCCTCCTCGGTGATCTTGCGCAAGTCAGACAGGCTCATCACCTGATACCCACCGCTGTCTGTCAGGATCGGGCGATCCCAGTTCATGAACTTGTGCAGCCCGCCCAGCCGCGCCACCCGCTCAGCGCCCGGGCGCAGCATCAGGTGATATGTATTGCCCAGGATGATGTCCGCCCCGGTCGCGCGGACATCCTGCGGCTTCATCGCCTTCACCGTCGCCGCCGTGCCCACGGGCATGAACGCAGGCGTGCGGATTTCCCCGCGCTTCATCGTGATACGCCCGGTCCGGGCGCGGCCATCGGTGGCGTGGATGTCGAACGCGAAGCGGGTCATGGCGGTGATCAGAAGCCGTAAACGAGGGTGAAGCGAGACAGCGTGTCGGTCTGCCGCGAACCGACCGGGGGGTCGGTATCATGCTCGTAGCGGTAGGACAGGCGCGCCTTCAAGCCCTTCAGCATTCCCGCCTCCAGCGAGGTCGTGGCGGTATAAGTGCTGTTGTCCGCCTCGACATAGGCGCTGGATTGATGCGTGACGCGCAAAGTCCGCGTGGCGTTCCAGGCAAAATCGATTGCGCCAAGGGCAGAGACGGTGGTTTTCGAAGGTTCGTCGACATAGTCGGTGAAGCGCAGCGCCGGGCCGCCGTCAAACGACAGTTTCAAATCATTTGAATTGAAGATGCGATAGCCGAAACCCGGCGAGAATGACGTGCGGCTGTCATAGCCCTGAAACCGATCGTGCTCGTACTGCGCCAGCCCGTAAGCGTAGAACCGATCGCTGAGGGTGTAGCGCGGATTGTAAAGCGCCAGATACTGCTCGCGCGAGACCACGCGGTTGGTCTTCTGATAGTCAGCGGTAAACTGCAGCCGGTGCTGCCAATAGACGCCTTGGCGGCTGAGCTTTACGCCAACGGAAACACCCGAGTTGCGGCTATTGCCGGTGGAGCTGAACGCGCCCACTTCGCCTTCACCGCTCCACAGTTCCAGCGGCCGGGCGGCCAGGATGCGGGCGCGTTCGTTATCCGCTTTCTCCGTCACCACCAGCTTGTGAGTGTCTTCGAACTTCTGGCGCATCGCATCGATTTCAGCGCTGTCCTGCGGCTGTGTTTCCTTGGCCGCCTTCACCACCGCGTCGACCGCCTTGGCGTCGTCCGTGGCCATCGCGGCCTCGATCATTGCGCGGACCGGACCGGGCAATTCGGCCCGCGCAGGCGCGGCAGACGTAGCGGCAACAAGGAAGCAGGCAAAGGCAACGGCGCGGGCAGACATCTCCCGCGCCTTTAACGGCTTAGTTGCGCAGGCGCCACCCGGTGCGGAAGATGAACGCGATCAGCGCCACGCAGGCTGCGAGGAACGCTAGCGTCAGGCCCAGCGACAGCCAGATCGACACGTCCGACTTGCCGTAGAACGTCCAACGCAAGCCATTGACGAGATAGACAACCGGATTGGCCAGCGCCACCGTGCGCCAGGGTTGGGGCAACATGTCGATCGAGTAGAACGTGCCGCCCAGGAACGTCAGCGGCATCAGGATCAGCATTGGCACTACCGACAGTTTCTCGAAGCTATCCGCCCAGATGCCCAGGATGAAACCGAACAAAGAGAAGCTAGCGGAAACCAGCAGGATGAAGCCTAGGGCATAGAATGGGTGGACGATCGTGTAGTCCACGAACAGCGTGGCCGTTGTGAGGATGATCGAAGCCAGGATCAGCGATTTGGTGGCGGCCGCCCCGACGAAGCCGGCCAGCGTCTCCGCCACGCCGACCGGAGCGGACAGCAGTTCGTAAATCGCGCCGGTGAAGCGCGGCATGTAGATGCCGAAGCTGGCGTTGCTGGTGCTTTCTCCCAGCAAGGTCAGCAGCAACAAACCGGGCACGATGAAAGCGCCGTAATTCACGCCGTCCATTCCGTGCTGCATCTGTCCGCCGATCGCCGCACCGAACACCACGAAGTACAGCGAAGTCGTCAGCACCGGTGCCAGGATGGACTGCAGCGCCGTGCGGAAGGCCCGCAGCAATTCCTGCTTGTAGATCGTCCCCGCGCTGCGTGCGTTGAACAGGCTCATGCCATCTGCTCCTGACGCCCGCCTTCGACAAGGTCGACGAAGATATCCTCCAGGCTGGACTCGTGCTGATCGATCGCCTGATAGTCGATGCCTTGCCGCGTCAGCGCCTTGGTGATCTCGGCCACGTCCGCCTTGCCCTGCCCCGCGCCGTCCCCGCCGCGATAGGTCAAGGTCAGGCCATCGTCCGAAATCGTGATGGGATAATTGCCGAATGCGTCCGGCAGGGCCGAGAGCGGCTCGGTCAGGACGATATGCGCTTCCGTGCGGCCCAGGCGCTTCATGATCGCGTCCTTGTCATCCACCATCAGGATTTCGCCCTGCCGGATGATGCCGACGCGATCGGCCAT
>NZ_CAXYKL010000267.1:0-7961 GCF_964277725.1 uncultured Novosphingobium sp.
GGCTCTGCGGTGATTCTCTACGGCGCGGATCGCAAGCCCACACCGCCGGGCGTCTATCCCATTCTGGCGCGGGCGCGGCATCACCGCTCGAACCTCTACGATGCGCCCATGCCCTATATGTTGCGCCTGACCGGGGATGGCATCGCGATCCACGCCAGCAACGTGCGCGCGCGCGCCGCTACGCATGGCTGCATCGGTGTGCCGCCGAAATTTGCGCGGCTCTTGTTCGCGCAGGCCCGCCGAGGCGATCGCGTGGCTATCGTTGGCGCGCCCCCGGCATGACCGGCTGCTTTCGGTGAACGCGTAACCGCCGGATAATCCTCGGAAAAATCTGTTGAAGGCGCGAGTAACCAAAGTAGCGAACCTGCTGTTGACGCTGCGCGCCGCATATCCTGCGCATGGTCGCGGGACGGGTCTTCTTCGGCAAAAGCGCACTGCCATCGGCGCGACGGCTTCTGGCCGCGGGGGCACTGCTGGCGGTTGCTCCGGCGCTATCGGGAGCGACCAGCCTTTCCGGGCAGTTCGAGGCGCGCATCCTGGCCGCGCATAATCGCGAGCGCGCAGCCCTTGGGATAGAGCCGCTGCACTGGAACCCGGAACTTGCCAATTCCGCTCGTGGCTGGGCGCAACACCTGGCTGCCACTGGCCGGTTCGAACATGCGCCGGAGCGACCGGTCGACCCGCAGGGTGAGAACTTGTGGGCGGGAACGCGCGGCTATTACGGCCTTGAGGCGATGGTCGATGGCTGGGTGCGGGAAAAGCGCTTCTTCCGGGCCGGTACGTTCCCCGCCAACAGCACGACCGGTCGGGTCGAGGATGTCGGGCATTACACGCAGGTGGTGTGGCGCCAGACCCGGCAAGTGGGTTGCGCGCTGGCGCGTGGCCAGGTGGAAGACGTGCTGGTGTGCCGCTACGCCGAAGCCGGCAATTACTTGGGCGAGCGCCCTTTCTGACCGTTGCGGTGATGTGACGCGGCCTTGGTCTAAATATTATTTCGCACGCGCAGCATAACCGGCTTGGCAAAGCGGAGGGCTTGTTGCACACCCGTGACAAACGGGAGTCACGATGAGTTCTGCGAGCGGATCACGTTACGATGAAATGCTCGACGAGGACGGCACGATACGCGCCGCCTATGCCGATTTTCGGGACTGGTATGACGGCCAGGATATCTCCTGGCTGAAGCGCCAGGATGCGGAAGCGGAGCGGTTCTTCCGCCGTATCGGCATCACCTTCAACGTCTATGGCGAAGATGCCGGTGAAGAGCGGCTGATCCCGTTCGACATGATCCCCCGCATCATTACCGCGCGTGAATGGCGCAAGCTGACGCGCGGGATCGAGCAGCGGGTGCGCGCGATCAACGCCTTCCTGCAGGATCTCTATCACCGGCAGGAGATCGTGAAGGCTGGCCGCCTGCCGGTCCACTTCCTGCGCGATAACGAAGCGTTCCTGACGCAGATGATCGGCTTCACGCCGCCCGGCGGGGTCTATACCCACATCGTCGGGATCGATCTGGTCCGCACTGGCCCTGATGAGTTCATGGTGCTGGAGGACAACGCCCGCACCCCGTCCGGAGTCTCGTACATGCTCGAGAACCGCGAGACGATGATGGCGATGTTCCCGGAGCTGTTCACGAAGATCCCGGTTCGGCCCGTGTCTGACTATCCACGCCGCCTGCGCCGGTCGTTGCAGGCCTCCGCTCCGGCGTGTGCGGGATCGCGGCCATCGGTGGCCGTGCTGACGCCAGGCATCTACAACTCCGCCTACTTCGAACACGCCTATCTTGCGGACCAGATGGGCGCCGAACTGGTCGAGGGTAGCGACTTGCGCGTCAGCAACGGGCGGGTGCAGATGCGCACGACCGAGGGATTCCAGCCGGTCGACGTGATCTATCGCCGCGTGGACGACAATTACCTCGACCCGCTCAGCTTCCAGCCGGATAGCGTGCTGGGCGTGGCGGGGATCATGGATGTCTATCGCGCCGGCGGCGTCACCATCGCCAATGCACCGGGCACGGGCATCGCAGATGACAAGGCGATTTACAGCTTCATGCCCGATATCGTCGAGTTCTACACTGGTGAGAAGCCGATCCTGCAAAACGTGCCGACCTGGCGCTGCAGCGAGCCGGATTCTCTGAAATATGTGCTGGATAACCTGTCTGAGCTAGTGGTGAAAGAAGTGCACGGATCGGGCGGCTACGGCATGCTGATCGGGCCGACCTCTTCCAAGAAGGAGATCGCCGCCTTCGCCGCCAAGCTGCGGGCGCGGCCGGCGAACTATATCGCCCAGCCCACGCTCTCTTTGTCGACGGTGCCGATCTTCACCAAGTCGGGCCTGGCGCCTCGGCATGTCGATTTGCGGCCGTTCGTGCTGGTTTCGCCCAACGGGATCGACATCACGCCGGGCGGTCTGACGCGCGTGGCGCTGAAGAAGGGGTCGCTGGTGGTGAATTCCTCGCAAGGGGGCGGGACCAAGGACAGCTGGGTGCTGGACGAATGATGAGGGAAAATCTCGTTCTCCCCGTGAGCGCGACCTTGCGGCTTGGTGGTACATTGCCCTCTGGCGTGGCCCGCGCCCAGAAAACGACCAACGGCGACGGCCACGATTTCGCGCCCGCCGTCGGAGTGATCCGCTGATGCTGGGCCGGGCAGCCAATGGCGTCTACTGGATGACGCGATATCTTGAGCGGGCGGAGAATACCGGGCGGCTGATCGACGTCGGTTTTCACCTCGCCCTCACGCGCGGCAGCCGGGAGCGGCAGGACGAGGAATGGCGCTCGGTGCTGATCACCACCGGCCACGAGCAAGGCTACCTGGCCGCGCATCCGGACATCAGCGGCGCGCAGGTTTTCAACTATCTTCTGCGCGAGCGCGAGAACCCGGGCAGCGTCCTATCCATGTTGGAAAGTGCGCGCACCAACGCCAGGGTCGTCCGCACCAGCCTCACCAATGAGGTATGGCAGGCGATCAACGAGACCTGGATGATCCTGCGCGACATGCTCAGCCGTCCCGTGCGAGAAGGCAATCTGGGCGAGGTTCTCTCCACCATCCGCCAGCGCGCGAGCCTGGTTCGTGGGGCGATGGAAGGCTCGATGCTGCGCAACGAGGTGTTCAACTTCGCGCGCATCGGCACCTTCATCGAGCGGGCAGATAACACCGCGCGCATCCTGGACGTGAAATACTACGTCCTACTGCCATCGGTCGCCTGGGTCGGCTCCAGTCTGGACAATGTGCAGTGGGACACGCTGCTGCGCTCGGTGGCGGGAAACCGCGCCTTCTCCTGGCTTAACGCCGGCACGATGGACCCGCGCGAGATCGCCCGGTTCCTGATCCTGGACGGGCGTTTCCCGCGCAGCCTGGTGTTCTGTTTTGATAAGATCCGCAGCAACATGGCGGGCCTGGCCAAGCAATATGGCGGGGAAACCCAGGCGCATCAGCAGTTGCGGGATGCGGGCAGCCGCTTACATGACTGTACGATCGAACAGATTTTTGAATCCGGCCTGCATGAGTTCCTGCGTGACTTCATCCGCCGCACCCATAACATCGGCGAGGCGATCTCGTCCGACTATCGCTTCATTGGATAGGACGGCCCACCCGTGTTGCTGACCATCGAGCATGAAACTCGCTACGACTTCGATCAAAGCGTGATCCATGGTCTGCAGCGTTTGCGGCTGCGGCCCAAGCCGACGCATGGCCAGCTGGTGGTGGAATGGGAAACCGAGCTGGAAGGCGCGCGTCACGAGGCGGCTTACGACGATCAGCATCACAATCATGTGGAACTGGTCTCGCTGGAGCCGGGCGTGCGCGAGGTTGTCATCACCTGCCGCGGCACGGTGAAGACGGCGGACAATCACGGCATCCTGGGCGAGCATAGCGGGCATTTTCCCCTCTGGGCCTTTACCCGGGCCACGCCGCTGACCCGTGCCGGCCCCAAAGTCCGCTCGCTCGCCGCCTCGGTCGCCGGGCAGAAGGAAGAGCGTCTGGCGATGCTCCACAGCTTGAGCCTGGCGGTGCGTGCGGCGGTGGAATATGAACCGGGCACGACCGATGTGACCACCACGGCCGAGCAGTCCCTGGCCGCCGGGCACGGGGTTTGCCAGGATCATGCGCATATCTTCATCAGCGCCGCACGCTTGCTGGACGTGCCTGCGCGCTACGTTGGCGGCTACCTCAAGATGGACGGCCGGGTGGAGCAGGATGCGGGCCACGGCTGGGTCGAGGCCTACGTAATGGGCCTTGGCTGGGTCGGATTTGATGTCTCGAACTCGATCAGCCCGGACGAACGGTATGTTCGCGTAACCACCGGTTGTGATTATAGTGAAGCCGCGCCGTTTACAGGTGTAGTGACCGGCGCAGGACCGGGGCGCCTGTCCGTTCATCTCTCGGTAGATGCGCCGCAGGTAAGCCAGCAACAGCAGCAACAGTCCGCTCCCTGACGCTGGGGCGGCGCGGACGGGGTTTTGAAGGACGGGTTCGAATAATGACGTATTGCGTGGGGATGATGCTGGACCACGGGCTGGTGATGATGAGCGATACCCGCACGAATTCGGGCGTCGACAACATCTCGAGCTTTCGCAAGATGTTCCACTGGTCGGTTCCGGGCGAACGGCTGATCACGGTGATGACAGCCGGCAATCTCGCCACCACCCAGTCCGTCATCAGCAGCCTGGAAGAGCGTAACAAGGCTCCGTCCGATCGGCATAATTCGCTGCTGGAAGCACCCACGATGTTCCAGGTGGCGACGATCGTGGGCGATCTGTTGCGCCAGACCATCCAGTCCCGCGCAGTGCAGGGCGGCCAGAATGCAGGCAACACCTTCGGCGCCTCGATGATCGTGGCGGGACAGATCAAGGGCATGGAGCCGCGTCTGTTCCTGATCTATCCCGAGGGCAACTTCATCGAGGCAAGCTATGACACGCCGTTTTTCCAAATCGGCGAAACAAAATACGGTCGCCCGATCCTGATCCGGGGTTACGAACGCGATATGTCGTTCGAAAGCGCGGTAAAGCTGCTGATGGTCTCGTTCGATTCCACCGTGAAGGCGAACCTGTCCGTTGGATTGCCGCTGGATCTGCTGGTGGTGGAGCGCGATCACTTCGAGCCGCTTCATGAGCGTCGCATCGATGGCAAGGACCGCTATTTCCAGACGATCTCGGCCGGCTGGGGGGAAGCGTTGAAGAAGGCGTTCCTCTCGCTGCCAAATTACGAAATTGAGCCGACGCCGACCCACGCCGTCATCTCGTAATGAACGGAAGCGGCGCCGATCGGATCACCGTTGCGACTGGACCGGTACGCCGCGAAGCTATAGGGATATTTACGATAGCCCGACGCGCTGATGGCGCGGGGCCAGTCGGTGATCGGGATCGACAACCTCAACGACTATTATGCCGTTCAGCTGAAGCGTGATCGGCTGAGCCAGCTGGCGGCGCGGCACGGTGATCGCTTTACCTTCCTGGAACTGGATTTCGCGGACACGGCTGCGCTGGATCAGGACCTTTCAGGGCACGAGTTCGATGCCATCGTGCATCTGGGCGCGCAGGCGGGCGTGCGTTACTCGCTGCAGAATCCTCATGCCTACGTCCGCTCCAACTTGTTGGGCCATGTCAACATGTTGGAACTGGGACGCGCTCGCCAGACGCCGCATCTGGTCTATGCCAGTTCCAGCTCGGTCTATGGCGGGAACGAGAAACTGCCGTTCGCCGTGGAAGACCGCACCGATCATCCCGTATCGCTTTACGCCGCGACAAAGCGCGCCGACGAATTGATGAGCGAGACGTATGCGCACCTCTTCCGATTGCCGCAAACGGGGCTGCGTTTCTTCACCGTCTATGGGCCATGGGGTCGGCCGGACATGGCGCTCTGGAAGTTCACGGAGCGGCTGCTGGCGGGGCGGCCGATCGAAGTGTTCAACAATGGCCAGATGCAGCGGGACTTTACCTATATCGACGACATTATCGCTGGCGTGATTGCCTGCCTCGATCGCCCTCCCGCGGATGACGGTGCCGCCAAGCCGGGGGGCAGCACGAAGCCGCACGCGGTCTACAACATCGGCAATAACCGGTCCGAAAAGCTGATGCGCATGATCGAGGTGCTGGAAGAGGCATGCGGGCGCAAGGCGGAGCTGAGCATGCTGGCGATGCAACCGGGAGACGTGCCGGCCACGTACGCCGATATCACGGCGATCGCGCGCGACACTGGCTACGCGCCGACCACGCCCATCGAGGTGGGCATACCGCGCTTCGTCGAGTGGTATCGGAGCTATACGGGGCAGTGACGGGATAGTGGATTGACGCAGGGCCAGTGACGGCTTGGACTATCTGGCGTTTGACGCATGAGCGGTGAAGTCGCGCTGAAAGGTACAGCGTGGCCGAGGCGTTTCGGCACGCTCTTGAGGCGGCAAGCTGGGGACAAGAGGCCCGCGCCGATCGCGCGCAACCTTACCTCAGGCGATCATCCCCGGTCGGTCGTGAATTTGCTCCGAGAAGTGCCGACGGCACAGGGGAATGTAACGATCGTTGCCCCCGATCAGGGTCTGCTCGCCATGTTGCACCGACGCCCCATCCGCATCGACGCGTAGGTTCATGGTGGCCTTCCGGCCGCAGTGGCACACGGCCTTGAGTTCTACCAAGGTGTCGGCGATCCCGAGCAGCGCGGCCGCGCCTGGAAACAATTCGCCACGAAAGTCGGTGCGCAAGCCGAAGCATAGTACCGGGATGTCGGCAAAGTCCGCCAGCTGGGCGCATTGCCAGACTTGCTCGGGGCTCAGGAATTGGGCTTCGTCCACCAGAATGCAGGACAGCGGCGTTTCGGAATGTCGTGCCTGGGCGGCAGTCCACACGTCCGTATCGGCATCGAAACGATGCGCGTCCGCGCCAAGGCCAATTCGGCTTTCTATGGCATGAAGCGCGCCACGGCCATCGATCGCAGCGGTCCACAGCATGGTTGCCATGCCCCGTTCGCGGTAATTGAAGTCCGCCTGCAGCAGATACGTCGATTTTCCGGCATTCATGCTGGCGTAATAGAAATACAGCTTGGCCACGGCCGCGCCCTTAGACTTCGCCGCGGATTTCGCTCAGCTTGCGTTCCCAGGCAAGCGCATGCGCGACGATGGTGTCCAGCTCGGCGTAACGAGGGACCCAGGGCAAAGTTGCTTTGATGCGGCTGTTGTCCGAGATCAGCGAGTCGGGATCACCAGCGCGACGGCCCTGCAGGCGGCGATCGATGGTGCGGTTGGTCACGCGGTCCACGGCGTCCAGCACTTCCAGCACCGAAAAACCGCGGCCATAGCCACAGTTCATCGTCAGCGACCTAGCAGGTTCGGCGATCAGGGCCTCAAGGGCGAGGACGTGAGCCTCAGCCAGGTCCGAAACATGGATGTAATCGCGCACGCCGGTGCCGTCGGGCGTGGCGAAGTCCGTGCCGAACACGCCGACATGCTCGCGTTTACCCAGTGCCGCCTCGACCGCGACCTTGATCAGATGCGTGGCCCCGGCAGTCGATTGCCCGGTGCGGGCCCGAGGGTCCGCTCCGGCGACGTTGAAGTATCGTAGGGCGCAGTAGTTCATCGCATGGGCGCGCGCGGTGTCGGCCAGCATGAACTCCGTCATCAGCTTGGACATGCCGTAGGGATTGATCGGCAGCTTCGGGCTATCCTCGGTGACGGGCGAAACTTCCGGAATGCCATAAGTTGCCGCAGTGGAACTGAAGATGAAGTGGCCGACGCCTGCCTCTATTGCCGCCGCGATGAGAGCGCGGGTCTTGGCGGTGTTGTTATGATAGTATTTCAGCGGATCCTCGACCGATTCCGGTACGATGATGGACCCGGCAAAGTGCATTACCGCGCCGACTTTCTGTTCGGCGAAGATGCGGGCCAGAAGGGCTGCGTCCTCGATATCGCCTTCGTACAGCGTAATGCCTTCGGGGATGGCAAATCGAAACCCGGTGGTGAGATTATCGACAACACAG
>NZ_CAXYKL010000268.1:0-30615 GCF_964277725.1 uncultured Novosphingobium sp.
GCGAACCTGGGCACGATCTGGACGATCTGGCACACGATGCCTTCGCGCTATCATTGGATGCTGCAATTCTATCTGAGAGCGGAGGGTCTGGCGCTGAGCTGGGTCGGCTCTGGGCGGATGATCTTCAGCCTGGCCTATGGGGATGCCGACTTCGCGCAGGTGGCTGACAGGTTCGTGGCGGCGGCAAAGCGGATGGCGGCGGATGGCTGGTGGTGGGCGCCGGAGGGAGATGCCCAGCGGGCGCTGCGCAAGGGACTTGTGCGGGAGTTTGCCGGGCATCTGCTGGGGTAAGATACTCTTGCCTCGTATCACCCCGTTCATGTCGAGCGAAGTCGAGACACGCTAGCCTTAGTGCTGCGATGTCTCGACGTCACTCGACACCAACGGCGAAGAGGCGCGCCCCCCTGGAGGCGCGCGCCCCATCCGTGCTTTACCCGATCCGTGCCGCGCGGGTTTCTGCCAGGCGCCGCACCAGTTGCGCGGGGGCCTTGCTGTACAGCCGAAAGTCGTTGAACGGGTCGGTCACGATCTTCGTGCCCCAGACCAGTCCTGTCTCGATGTCGCGGATGAAGAACAAGTGCACCACGCGGAACAGCAGGCCGCCGATGCCCAGTGCCAGCCACAGCAGGCCAAGGTGTTCCAAGAACTGCATCACACCCTGATGCGGCTCGAACGCGCCGAACAGGTCCGGTCGGATGTACAGCATCACCGGGCTCAGCAACCACAGGCCCATCAGCACCACCTTGCGGGCCAGATTATAGCCCACCTTGACCTCTTCCTTGTACTCGTGGGTGCAGTCGTTGACGTGATCGTAGCCGCGCGGCTCGAAAAAGAAGTGGCCGGCCTGCCGGCTGGTCATGGCAACGCCCCAACCCAACAGGGCTGCCAGCGCGGGCATCTTCCACATGATCGCATAGGCGACGATGAAGGTCGTCGCGCTGACGAAGTGCAGGCTCTGGTTGACCAGGCTGTGGTGATAGAACCGGTGGTCGTCCCAGCGCTGCTCGGCCAGTTGTTCGCGAAACCGGGCGATCTTGCCGGTCCCCATGGATGACGAGGCGGCTTGCGGATACTCGTGCATGGTCAACCTTGCAGCTTTCTGTAACGGACGAGGGAGAAGTGGCCGAGCGGGGGCAGGGGGCGTTGTTCCAGCAGGCGGACCTGGCCGTTGCGCTTTGCCCAGGCCTCATAGCGGGACCACGGAAACTCGGTGCGCCAGCCCAGGCGGCGGGTGATCGGCATCAGCGCCTTTTCGATGGTGTCGCGCAGCCCCCCGTTGGCGCTGATCCGGGTGGCGATCACGATTTCTCCGCCGGGGCGCACCACGCGCACGAATTCGTCCAACGCCTTTTCCGGGTTGGGCACGGCGGTGACGACATATTGCGCTACCACCACGTCGAACGCATTGTCAGGATACGTCAGCGCCTCGGCATCGCCGACCGCGATCTCCTCGACGTTCTCCAGCTTGAGCTGGTCCGCGCGGCGGCGGGCTTTTTCCAGCATGGCCTCGGAAATATCGATGCCGACCAGCCGGGTGCGTTTGCTGTAGTGGGGCAGGGAAATGCCGGTGCCGACACCCACCTCCAGGACGAGCCCGCCGATGTTCTCGGCCGCGACGATGGCCTGGCGGCGGCCGTTGGAAAAAACGCCGCCAAAGACGAGGTCATAGACCGGGGCCCACCGATCATAGGCTGCTGCAACGCTTGCTGTCTGCATGTCGTCTCCGCCGGATCACTTCTGCTGTGTGGCGGAGATGCGAGAGAATTATTTCAGCAGCGAGACAATCACGCCGCAACGATGCTTCTGGCGACGGCTTCGGCCACCTTGATCCCGTCGATCGCGGCGGAAAGGATGCCGCCGGCATAGCCCGCACCTTCGCCGGCGGGATAGAGCCCGGCGGTGTTGAGGCTCTGGAAGCTCTTGTCCCGGGTGATGCGCACGGGCGAGGATGTGCGCGTCTCCACCCCGGTCATCACCACATCGGGATGATCGTAGTTCGCCACTTGCCGCCCGAACACCGGCAGCGCCTCGCGGATGGAATCGACGACGAAGGCGGGCAGGCAGAGCGACAAGTCAGTCATGGTGACGCCCGGCTTATATGATGGGGTCACTTCACCCAAGGCCGTGGAGGGGCGACCGGCCAGGAAATCGGCCACCTTCTGCCCCGGCGCGGCGTAAGTGCCGCCACCCGCCTCGAACGCCTTGCTCTCCCAGTGGCGCTGCAAGGCGATGCCCGCCAGGGGACCGTCAGGATAGTCACGCGCGGGATCGATGCCCACGACCAGGCCGGAATTGGCGTTGAACTCGGCCCGCGAATACTGGCTCATGCCGTTGGTGACGACGCGGCCTTCCTCGGATGTGGCCGCCACCACCCGCCCGCCGGGGCACATGCAGAAGCTATAAACCGTGCGCTCATTGCTGCAGTGATGCGCCAGGGCGTAGGCCGCCGCGCCAAGGTCCGGATGACCGGCGCATTGGCCGTATCGCGCCTTGTCCACCCAGCTTTGCGGATGTTCGATCCGCACGCCGATGGAGAAGGGCTTTGCCTCCAGGTGGACGCCGCGATCGTGCAGCATCTCGAAGGTCGGCCGGGCGCTGTGGCCGATCGCCATGACGACGTGATCCGCTTCCAGGAACGAGCCATCGTGCAAGTGCAGCCCGCGCAGTTGCTGGCGGCCATCGGGTCCACGCTCCAGCGCCAGATCGTCGACCCGGGTCTGCCAGCGGTATTCGCCGCCCAGTTCCTCGATCGTGCGGCGCATGGATTCCACCATGGTGACGAGGCGGAACGTGCCGATGTGGGGATGCGCCTGCCACAGGATATCGTCGGGCGCGCCGGCTTTCACGAATTCTTCTAGCACCTTTCGGCCCAGGAAGCGGGGGTCCTTGACGCGGCAATAGAGCTTGCCGTCAGAGAACGTGCCCGCGCCGCCTTCGCCGAACTGGACGTTGGAATCCGGGTTCAGCTCTGACCGGCGCCACAGTCCCCAAGTATCCTTGGTGCGCTGGCGGACGATTTTGCCCCTATCGAGGATGATCGGGCGAAACCCCGATTGCGCCAGGATCAGCCCGGCAAAGAGCCCGCATGGCCCCGCGCCAATCACCACCGGGCGGCGGCCTGACCAGCCCTGCGGCGCATGGGCAACGAAGTGATAGGTCATGTCCGGCGTCGAGCGCACGTCCTTGTCACCTTCGAACCGGGCGAGCACCTCCGCCTCGTCGGCAATCTCGATGTCGAGCGTATAGACCAGCAGGATCGCATTCCGGCGGCGCGCGTCATTGCCGCGCTTGAACACGGTGAAGTCACGCAGCGCCGCCCGTTCGATTCCCAGGCGCGCGCAGATCGCTTCGGGCAGCGCTTCGGGCGCGTGATCGAGCGGCAGGTTCAGGCCAGAGAGGCGCAGCATCAGTTCGCTCCGCCCGCCGGGCAGGAAGGTGTATTGAATCCAAACAACATGGCCCAGCCCCTAGCGCATCCGCTCGCCGTTAACGAGTGGTCGCAAAGCGTGGCAACAAAACGGCCCTTCCAAGCGATGTGACGGCTTATGGATGCCACAAGCACCGCCGATACGAATTCCGCTGCCGCCACGGCTGAGGCCAAGGCGCTTGAACCCGGTGCGTCCGGCAAGAATGCTGCCAGGTCGCGCCGTCGCCGGCATCTGGTGCGCAACATCCTGCTGGGCGCGGTGGGCATCGTTTTTGCGGTCTGGCTGATCCTGTTCATCACCAAAGGGCGGTTCCTGAAGGGCCCGTTCGAAAGCATCGTCAGTTCCGTCGCTGGCCGCAAGGTGGCCGTGGGCGGGGATTTCCAGCTCTACTTCGCGCCGATCAAGATCAAGTTCCTCGCCGAACAGCTGGACGTTTCGAACCCGCAATGGGCACAGCGCAAAAGCTTGTTCACCGCCGGCAAGGTCGACGCCCGGATCGCGCCGCTCTCCCTGATTTTCGGCCGCAAGCGGTTCTATGCGATCGAACTGGTGAATTTCGATGCGAACCTGGAATGGGACAAGCCGCATCAGCGCAACACCTGGACCTTTGGCGACGGCAGCGGCGGCAAGGATTTCCAGATGCCGCGCATCGATCGCGCGATCCTGGCGGGCGTTCGCGTGCGCTACTACGATCCGCGCACGCCGCTGTTGGCAAACTTGCGGTTCGAGCCGATCGTGGCGAAAAATACCGAGATCGGCCAATCGGTAAAGCTGAGCGGCGATGGCCGCTTTCGGACCACGCCCTTTCGCCTTACCGCCAGCCTGCTCTCGCCCGACGCCACCGTCAGCGGCGGCAAGAACAAGCTGGTCGCCCGCGCCTTTGCCGGCAACAACGTGATCGACCTGACGGGCACCTTGCCTTCGCTGACCGAGTATCAGGGTGTGCCCTTGGCCGTCCGGGCGCAAGGGCGGGATCTGTCGCAGTTGCTGGAAATCATCGACGTCGCGATCCCGCGCACCCGCCGCTACGATATGCGCGCGACGCTGGTGAACGAGGATCAGGATTATCGTTTCACCAAGCTGCGCGGCACGTTCGGGCAGTCCGACCTGGCCGGTCAGTTCACGGTGAAGAACAACGAACGCCTTCGTCTTGACGCCGATCTTACCACCCGCAAGCTGGACATCATCGATGCCGCGCCGTTCATCGGGTACAACCCCGACACCGTCGCCAGCAAGGGCGCGATCGCGGCGGCGGCGGAGACGGGCAACGGCGGCCAGCGCATCCTGCCAGACGCCGCGCTGCCGGTTGCGATGATGCAACGCTTCGATGCCGGGCTGGACTGGAAGATCGCCACGGTCCGATCGCGCAGCCTGCCGATCTCCAATATCGACCTAAAGCTGGCGCTGGAGAAGGGACGGCTGGCGCTGTCACCGCTGACCATGTCGATGGCGCGTGGCAACCTGGCTTCCGACCTGATTTTTGATACGCGCCAGCGCCCCGCGGCGGACAGCTATGACATCCGCCTTGCCTCGACGCCGACGGCGAAGTTGCTGGCGGGATATGGCGTGTCGGAGGCGGGGACGACCGGCACGGTCAAGGGCCGCATCCAACTGAAAGGACGGGGCGACACGATCCACGATTCGCTCGCGACATCGAACGGGCGCATCGCTTTCGTGATGCCAAACGGCACGCTCTGGACCCAGTACGCACAGCTCGCAGAGCTCGATCTGGGAACGTTCGTCTACAAGATGTTCGAGGGGAAGCTGAAGAAGCCGATCGAGATCAACTGCGGTCTGATCGCCTTCACCGTGCGCGGCGGCAGCGCGGCGACCGATCCGATCCTGATAGACACGACCCGCAACGTGATCACCGGGCGTGGCGGCTTCAACTTCGGTACCGAGGCCGTGGACATTGCTTTCAAGGCCGACGCGAAGAAGTTCAGCTTGTTTTCCGGGCAATCGCCGGTCGGGATCAAGGGCCGCTTTGCCGAGCCACGTCTCGACGTGATCAGCCCCGAGCTGGTTGGCCGTGCGGGTGCGGGCATCGGCCTTGCGGTCCTTGCATCACCCGTGGCGGGGTTGCTGGCCTTCGTGGATCCGGGCAATGCCAAGTCAGCGGCTTGCGGCCCCGTCCTGTCTGCTGCGACCGCCGGCGCGCAGCGGACGACGAAGGGCAAGCCACGTGAGGACGTCAGTCCCCGCAAGCGCTGATGAGGCGGATGAGGCGGATACCCTGGGTTGGGCTTCGCCATTGTTGCACCACAGCATCACTTCGCCATCAATCAGCAACATGCCAAAGTTTTGTCATATTTCCCCCACCGGCGCGGCCTAACGGCGCGAACAGACGCTTTTGCAGGCTTCGACCGGAATGACCGGTGATGTCTCGCCAGCGCTTCAAACAGGTGGAATAAGGGAAGCAAAGAATGACATCGACCACTGCGCGCCGTGCGATCCTCGGCGCGCTCAGCCTGGGCGCAAGCATCCTGCCAGGCATCGCCATGGCACAGACCGCCGCCGCCGATGCCGGCACTGCGGCGACTGCAGCGGAAGCAAGCGATGTCGCCGGGGACATCATCGTCACCGCTCAGCGCCGCCAAGAACGCCTGACGGACGTGCCCGTCTCGGTCGGCGTGCTGCGCGGCGATGACGTGCGCACCTTCACTGCGGGTGGCGATGATACGCTGCTTTCGCTTTCGGGCCGCGTTCCCGGACTCTACATCGAATCGACCACCGGCCGCATCTTCCCCCGCTTCTACATTCGCGGCTTGGGCAATGTGGACTTCTACCTTGGCGCATCGCAGCCGGTCTCGATCATCCAGGACGATGTCGTGCTGGAGCATGTCGTCCTGAAGTCGAACCCAGTCTATGACGTGGCGCAAGTGGAAGTGCTGCGCGGCCCGCAAGGTTCGCTGTTCGGCCGCAACACCACCGCCGGCATCGTCAAGTTCGACACCGTGCGCCCCACGCAGGAGCTGAACGGCCAGGCCTCGCTCAGCGTGGGCAGCTACAAGAGCGTCAACCTGGATGCCGGGATCGGCGGCCCGATCATCGCCGACAAGGTGGCGATCCGCTTCTCCGCCCTGGTGCAGCACCGCGAAGATTATGTGGACAACACCTTCAACGGCGTCAGCGCCGACGGCACGATCACGCCGCGCAAGAACGCGATGGGTGGGTTCGACGATCGCAACGCCCGCCTGCAGCTGCTGTTCACGCCGACCGAGCGCTTCTCCGTCCTGCTTTCCGGCCACTACCGCGACTACGAGGGCACCTCGACGCTGTTCCATCGCGGTGCCTTGATCCGGGGCTCGAACGACCCGGTTGGCCCGCGAAATTCGGTTGCTTACGACGAGGCGCAGAACAACCCGCAGGCTTACAAGACCAAGGGCGCATCTGCCCACGTCACCTGGGATTTCGGCGGCGCGGCGCTGACGTCTATCACCGCTTACGAGACCACCAAGGGCTATAGCCGTGGCGATACCGATGGTGGCGCGGCGGCGAACTTCCCGGTCAACGGCGTGCCCAACGGCTTTGGCCAGTCGCAGGGCCAGATCCGCGATCTCGATCAATGGTCGCAGGAACTGCGCCTAGCCAGCAGCGGGCAGACCGCGTTCAAGTGGCAGCTGGGCGGCTTTTATTTCGACAGCCGCGACACGACCGATTTCTACCAGCGCGGCTATTTTCTGACCACGGCGGCCCGCAATCCCAACAACTGGGTGCGCCTGCGCAACGTCAACACCTCCTGGGCGCTGTTCGGCCAGGCAAGCTACGACCTGACCGAGAAGCTGACGCTGACCGCAGGTGCGCGCTACACCGAGGATGACAAGAAGACGCGACTGCTGAAGACGGCTGACACCGCCGCAGGCGTGGTGACTTACGGCGGCCGCCGCTTCGTGGAACTGAAGGGCAAGAAGCCAAGCTGGGATGTCAGCGCGCTCTATCGCGTCAGCCCCGACTTCTCGCTCTATGCACGCGTGGCGCGTGGCTTCCGAGGACCCACGATCCAAGGGCGCTCGGCGGTGTTCAACTCGGACTTCACTACCGCCAATTCCGAAACGATCACTTCGGGTGAAGTCGGCTTCAAGAGCCAGATCGGCAACACGCTGCGCTTCAACGCCAGTGCCTTTGCTTGGCGCCTGAAGAACATCCAGCTGAACGGCAACGATTCGAACGGCAACGGCGTGCTCTTCAATGCCGACAAGGCCGACGCCTACGGCCTGGAAGCGGACCTTGAGTATCGTCCGGTGCAGAACCTGTCCTTCACGCTGGGTGGCAGCCTGCTGCACACCGAGATCAAGGATAAGCGCGTGTTCGCGCAGGCGTGCAGCCTGAACGGCGTGCTGGTATGTACGGTCAACAATCCGGTCTTCACGCGCGGTGCCGTGGGTTCGCCCACCCGGACCTACTTCGCCCAGATCGACGGCAACCCGCTGCCCAACGCGCCCAAGTGGATGCTGAACGCCACCGCCCGCTATGACCTGCCGGTCGGCGAGCGTGGCAAGTTCTTCATCGCTACCGACTGGAACGTGCAGGGCTACACCAACTTCGTGCTCTATCGCACGGACGAGTTCTACTCGAAGGGCAACTTCGAGGGCGGCTTGAAGGTCGGTTACGATACCGGTGACTTCGAGATCGCGGGCTTCGTGCGCAACATCACGAACGAGAAGAACCTGAAGGGCGTGATCGAGAACTACATGGCGGCGGTCTATAACGAACCGCGCATCATCGGCGTCTCGCTGAGCGGCAAGATCCGCTGAGCTGGGCCTGACATGAGAGATCGAGCCGTGGCCTCTCGTCACGGCTCGATCCTCACGGCTCGATTCTATCGGCCTTCGCTGCTAAGGGCGCGGCCATGTTGAATATCTCGGGCATCACCGTGCGCCTTGGCGGGCGCACTATTCTTGACCAGGCGACCGCTGCGATCCCCACCGGCGCGCGGGTCGGGCTGATCGGCCGCAACGGCGCGGGCAAGTCCACGCTGATGAAGGTTATGATCGGCCAGCTGGAGCCGGACGACGGCGCGATAGAAATGCCCAAGCGCGCGCGGCTGGGCTATATCGCGCAGGAGGCCCCCAGCGGCACGCTGACGCCGTTCGAGACGGTGCTGGCCGCCGATGTCGAGCGCACGGCGCTGCTGGAAGAATCCGAAACCTGCGTCGATCCCGATCGCCTGGGCGACGTGCATGAGCGGCTTCTGGCGATCGACGCCTACAGCGCGCCCGCGCGTGCCGCGCGCATCCTCATCGGTCTGGGTTTTGACGAGGCGATGCAGGCCGAGCCGATGGACAGTTTTTCGGGCGGGTGGAAGATGCGCGTCGCGCTGGCCAGCCTGCTGTTCTCGCAACCCGACCTGCTGCTGCTTGACGAGCCTTCCAACCACCTGGACCTGGAAGCGACGCTGTGGCTGGAAAACTTCCTGCGCGCCTATCCCGGCACCCTGATCGTAATCAGCCACGAGCGTGATCTGCTGAACAACGTGGTCGACAATATCCTGCACCTCCAGGGCGGCAAGGTAACGCTCTATCCCGGCGGTTACGACAGCTTCGAGCGGCAGCGGGCCGAGCGTGCGGCGCAACTGGCGGCGGCCAAGGCGTCTCAGGATGCGCAGCGCGCCAAGTTGCAGGACTACGTCAACCGCAACAGCGCGCGAGCCTCCACCGCCAAGCAGGCGCAGTCCCGTGCCAAGATGCTGGCGAAGATGCAGCCCGTCGTCGCGATGATGGAAGATCCGTCGCTGACGTTTGACTTTCCGAGCCCCAAGGAACTGCGTCCGCCATTGATCACGCTGGACAATGCGGCGGTGGGCTACGTTGAGGAGAAGCCGATCCTGCGCCGCCTGGGCCTGCGGATCGATCCCGACGATCGCATCGCGCTGCTAGGGCGCAACGGCAATGGCAAGACCACGCTGGCCCGCCTATTCGCTCAGCAGTTGAAGCCGATGGAAGGCGAGATGAACATCTCGGGCAAGCTCGCCATCGGCTATTTCACGCAGTATCAGGTGGAGGAACTGGCCGGCAGCGATACGCCGCTGGTGCACATGACCCGCGCGATGGACGGCAAGCCGACTGCGCAGATCCGGGGTCAGCTGGGCCGCTTCGGCTTCTCGGGGGAACGCGCGCTGACGCCGGTTTCCAAGCTCTCGGGCGGCGAGCGCGCGCGGTTGGCGCTGGCGCTGGTTACGCGCGATGCGCCGCACTTGCTGATCTTGGACGAGCCGACCAACCACTTGGACGTCGACGCGCGCGAGGCACTAGTCCAGGCCCTCAACGCTTATGAAGGCGCGGTGATCCTGATCAGCCACGACCGCCATATGGTGGAGCTGACGGCGGATCGGCTGGTGCTGGTCGATGGCGGTGAGGCCCGCGAATATGCCGGTAGCATGACCGATTACATGGACTTCGTGCTGGGCCGCAATCAGCCCAAGGCGGACGGGAAGGGCAAGGGGAAGTCAGCGGAAAAGCCCGCTCCGGTCGATCAGAAGGCGGTAAGCGCCAACTGGAAGGAGCAAAAGGAGCTGGAGAAGCAGTTCGCTCGCGCCGAAACCGCGATTGCGCGTGTCCAGTCCCGTGTCGCCGAGATCGAGGATGCCATGGTCACGCCCAAGCGGCCGCCCCACAACCTGGCGGGGCTGACGACCGGCCAGCTGGCTAAGGAGCGCGAGCAGGCGCTGGCCGACTTGGCAAACGCGGAAGCGGACTGGCTGGCCCTCAGCGAACGCTTGGAGGCGTTCGCCTAGGGTTCGATCGCCACCCCCTCCGTTCGTATCGAGCGAAGTCGAGATACGCGGGCCAATCCAAACACGTCTCGACTTCGCTCGGCCCGAACGGGGGGCGGGCTGGAGGCGAGAGGCGTTACAGCCCCTTTGCCATGTTGAAGTGCGCGGTTACCGCCGGGATCATTTCGGTGGCGAAGCTCTTCAGGCCCGCCACATCACCGCCGGTTGCGTAAGCCTTCAACGCATTCAGAGTGCTCTGATGCGCATCGACCTGGGCCGCGGCGTAGGCTTTGTCGAACTCCTCGCCGGACTTGCCTTGCAGATCGCTCAAGACTTGCTGCTGCTGAGTGGTCATTGCCGCATCAGGGACGATCTTGGGCGTGGCGGATGCGGCGGCGGCCTCCAGCTTCTTGCTGGACTCGGTGTGCGCCTTGATCATCTGCTGTGCGAAGGTCTTGACCTTGGCGGAACTGGCCTTGTCGGCGGCGAGCTGGGATGTGGCGATTTCAAAAGCGTCGCTAGCGGCGGCGGTATCGGCAAAGACCTGGCTGGGACTGCGCTGGACTTCGGCGGCAGGGGTAACGCCGGGGATCGTGCTATCGGTTGCGGCGCTGGTTGCCGTGGCGTCACCAGCAGGCGCCTCTTTCTTGCACCCCGCCAGCGCCAGAGCGGCGACGGATACGGCGATCAGGGTCGTGTGCTTCATGATGGTCTCCAGCCGATTTCGGGTAACAGGCCTACGCGATGGTGACCTAACGACCTGAGCGACCTTCCCGTTCCCCCGGACCTTTCGCGCCCTCATGCGTTAAGCTTTCAAAGGTCAGCCCGGCACAAGTCGGTCCTCAACGTCTCAGCAGGAGCTTCTTCATGAGCGTATTCGGCAATATCCTGAACAAGATCTTCCATCGCGGGGGAGAGGCCAAGCCTGCCCCGGCCGCTCCGGCGCCCGCTTCTACGCCGCAAGCCACCGCGCCCGTGCAACCGGCGCCCGCCACGCCGCCGCCGGCCCAGACGAACGCGCCTTTGTCTTCCCAGCCGGCCCAATCGGTCGATGTCGGTGCCGTGTTGCAAGCGATGGCGGAGATGAAGCCGGACCACGGCGGCAACTACAAGACCTCCATCGTCGATCTGCTCAAGCTGCTGGACCTCGATTCCAGCCTGTCCGCCCGCAAGGAGCTGGCGGAAGAGCTGAACGTCCACGCCGGCGATCATGGCAGCGCCGAGCAGAATATCGCCCTGCACCGTGCGGTGATGGACAAGCTGGCCGAAAATGGCGGTATCGTGCCGGACAGCTTGCGGAATTAAGGGCGGTTCAGCGCCTTGGCCACCAGCGGCTCAACCCTGCTGGTGATCAGGGCGATGCCCTGCGGCTTGGGATGCACGCTGTCCGCCTGCATAAGCTCGGGCTTCGTGATCACGCCGTCGAGGAAGAAGGGATAGAGGACCGCGTCGTAGCGCTCGGCCAGATCGCCATAGATCGGGTTGAAGCGCGCGGCATAGTCCTTGCCCATGTTGGGCGCGGCGACCATTCCGGTCAGCATGATCGGAATGCCGCGCTTGTGCAATTCCTCGCAGATGGCGGTCAGGTTCTTGCGGGTTTCAGTGGGATCGATGCCGCGCAGCATGTCGTTGCCGCCCAGATTCACCATCGCGAGATCGGGCTTGCGTGGCAGGCCGTCCATCGTGAAGGCCAGCCGCCGCAGCGCTGCGGCGGTGGTGTCACCTGAGACCCCGGCATTCTGCACCGACACGGCAAGACCGTCTTTCCGCAGCGATTGCTCCAGCATCGCGGGAAAGCTCTGCCGTGGTTCCACGCCGTAGCCCGCGTAAAGACTGTCTCCGAAGGCCAGGATCAGCTTGCCATCGGCAACCGGGGCCTGAGCGGCCACGGCATCGCTGCTGGAACCTTGCGAGGGCTGCTGCGCCGCATCATTCTCACGCGAGCAGGCCGTCAGGCCTTGGAGTAGCAACAATGCGCCCGCATATGGGGCCAGCCTGTTGAGCAAGGAAATTCTCCGTCCATGTCGTTTGATCCGGTTGCGGATATCGCTATTCGCACGCGCAATGTCACCCTGACACTCGGCAGCCGCGATGCGCCGACGCCGATTTTGCGGGGTATCGACCTGGAGATCGCCCAGGGCGAGAGCGTCGCCATCCTGGGGCCGTCGGGTTCGGGCAAGTCTTCGCTGATGGCGATCCTGGCCGGGCTGGAGCAGGCGAGCGGCGGGGGCGTCAGCGTGGGCGGTGTCGCCTTCGCCACGCTGGACGAGGATGGCCTGGCCCGCGCCCGCCGTGGCCGGATCGGCATTGTGTTGCAGGCGTTCCATCTGCTGCCCACGATGACGGCGCTGGAAAACGTGGCGGTGCCGCTGGAACTGGCGGGGGAGGGAGACGCCTTCGCGCGCGCTGAGGCCGAGCTGGTGGCTGTGGGCCTGGGTCATCGTCTGACGCACTATCCGGTGCAGCTTTCCGGCGGAGAGCAGCAGCGTGTGGCCATCGCCCGCGCCGTAGCCCCGCGGCCGCGCATCCTGTTCGCCGACGAGCCCACGGGCAATCTCGATGGCAAGACCAGCGACGCGATCGTAGAACTTCTGTTCCAGCGCCAGCGGGATGCCGGGGCGACGCTGATCATTATCACCCATGACCCTGAACTGGCCCGGCGCTGCAAACGCGTGCTGACCATGGCCGATGGCCGCATCGCATCGGACACCCGCGCTTGAGCGGGTTTACAACGCTTAGCTGGCGGGAGAGCTGGCGGATCGCGCGGCGCGATCTGGACGGGGGTTTGCGCGGCCTGCGCTTGCTGCTGGTCTGCCTTTTCCTGGGCGTGGCGACGCTGGCCACCATCGGCAGCCTGACGAGCGCGATCACCTCCGAACTGGCCACGCGAGGCCGAGTGCTGCTGGGCGGCGATGTCGAGATCGGCATGACGCAGCGGCAGGCCTCGCCCGCAGAACATGCGCAGTTTGCCGCGATGGGCCGCGTGAGCGACACCATCCGCACCCGCGCGATGGCCCAGCGCGTCGGCCTGGCCGAGGGCGCGCCCGGCTCGGTTCTGACCGAGCTGAAAGGCGTCGATCAGGCGTTTCCGCTGTATGGGCAGATGAAGCTGGCCGATGGCCGCTATCGCCCGCTGGCGGCGGACGGGGTGATCATCGATCGCGCGCTGGCCGATCGCCTGCTGCTGAAACCCGGCGATCGGATGATCTACGGCGATGCCTCGTTCCGCGTGGCCGGGGTGATCGCCGATGAACCGGATCGCGTGGGCGAGGGCTTCACGCTGGGGCCCGTCGCCATCGTCTCGCTGGACGGCTTCAAGCGCACGGGCTTGTTGCAGCCCGGCGCGCTATACAAGGCAAAGTACCGCATTCGCCTTTCGCCGGGCGTCGATCCCGTGGCGATGGTGGAGCGACTGAAGGCGAAATATCCCTCGTCGGGATGGGAGTACAAGGACCGCGACCATGCCGCGCCAGGGGCGGTGCGCTTCTTCGAGCGGATGGGCCAGTTCCTATCGCTGATCGGCCTTGCCGCACTGGTGATCGCCGGTATCGGAGTGAGCAACGGCGTGGCATCATATCTGGGAATGCGGCGCGGCAGCATCGCCACGTTCAAGATCCTGGGAGCGACGTCTGCGGATATCGCCCGCATCTATCTGCTGGAGATCGGCGCGGTCGCCGGGCTGGCGGTGATCGCAGGGCTGGTCGCCGGCGCGCTTCTGCCGATCGCGTTGGTGTGGCTGGTGCGCGATGTCCTGCCGGTAGCACCCGGCGTCGGCTTCTTCCCGATCCCGCTGGTGAGCAGTGCCGCTTACGGCCTGCTGATCGCCTTGGCCTTTGCCTTGCCCCCGCTCGCCCGCGCCCGGCGGCAACCGGCGGCGGCGCAGTTTCGTGGTGGAGTTGAGACGCGCGGCAGGACCGATCGGCGTACCTTGCTGCAAGTCGCGGCAGCGGGCGCGGCCGTGGTGGCGCTAGCGCTGCTGACGGCGCGCGAGCCGCTGTTTGCCGCCGCCGTGCTGGGATCGGTCGGTGCGGTGCTGCTGATCCTGCTGGGTATCGGCAGCGCGATCCGTTGGGCATCTTCTCGACTGCCGCGTCCGCGCCGTCCGCTGCTGCGCCTTGCCCTCGCCAATCTGCACAGGCCGGGCGCGCAGACCGTGGCGCTGGTCATCGCGTTGGGTCTGGCGCTGACGCTGTTCGTCACGCTCGCGGCGATCCAGACCAGCCTGAATAGCGAGATCACCCGCGCCGTGCCGCAACGGGCGCCCAAGCAGTTCGTGCTGGATATTCCTTCCGAAGAGCGCGCCCGCTTCGTCTCAGTGGTGCAGGGGCAAGCGCCGGAAGCCAAGCTGAACATCGTGCCCTCGCTGCGCGGCACGATCACCGCCTACGGTGCGCAGCGGGTGGCCGATTTGCCCCAGATTCCGGACAA
Organism: uncultured Novosphingobium sp.; assembly: GCF_964277725.1. Classification (NCBI taxonomy): domain Bacteria; kingdom Pseudomonadati; phylum Pseudomonadota; class Alphaproteobacteria; order Sphingomonadales; family Sphingomonadaceae; genus Novosphingobium; species uncultured Novosphingobium sp. The sequence goes on from NZ_CAXYKL010000268.1 coordinate 14,569, forward strand.
GGCCTGGTTCCTGCGGGGTGAGCGGGGGGTGACATATTCGCAGGATCTGCCCGAAGGCAGCGAGCTGGTGGACGGAGCATGGTGGCCGGCCGATTATGCCGGGCCGCCGCTGGTCTCGCTCGACCGGGAGGCCGCGCGCACGCTGGGCATCAGGGTGGGCGATACCCTGACGGTAAGCGTGCTGGGGCGTGAGATCGTGGCGCGCATCGCCTCGCTGCGGCAGGTGAACTGGGAGACGATGGGCTTCAACTACGTCATGGTCTTCTCACCCAACACCCTGCGCGCGGCGCCCCACAGCCTGACATCGACCATCGACATGGATGCACGCCACGAAGGTCCGGTATCGCGCGCGCTGCTGAAAGCGTTTCCGTCCGCCTCGGTCATCGCGGTCAGCGAAGTGCTGGGGCAAGTGCGCAAGATCCTGGACCAGATGGCGACGGCGATCCTCCTTTCCGCCTCGGTGGCGATCCTGGCGGGTATCGCGGTGCTGGTGGGCGCGATCGCCGCCTCTCGGCAGGCGCGCAGCTATGACAGCGTGATCCTGAAGACGCTGGGGGCGACGCGATGGCAGATCCTGGCGGCTCAGGCGCTGGAGTACGGCTTGCTTGCCGCGACGCTGTGTCTGCTGGCGCTGGGCCTCGGCACGCTGGCGGCGTGGTACGTGATCGTGGAGGTGTTCGCGTTTCGTTGGGCCCCCGATTGGGGCGTGGTACTGGCGACGCTGGGCGCCGGTGCGGTGCTGACACTGGGGATCGGGCTGATCGGATCGCTACCGCTGCTGGCGGTGCGGGTGGCCCCGGCCTTGCGGCGATTGTGAGGGGCGGGGCCGATATCGGACGCGAACGGACTAATCCCACCTCCGTTCGTGTCGAGCCAAGTCGGGACACGCGAGCACAGCGCTGGCGTATCGCGACTTCGCTCAATACGAACGGGGTAGCAAAAGCAGGAGGGGGGGCGTAGAAACCTGACAGCCTCACCCCACGTGCAAGAGCTTACTTGCGACGAGCCTTCCGCGCCGCGTAGCGAGCATCGCGCGCGGCCTTGAGCTCTTCCGCAGTCTTGGGCTTGGGCTTGGCGGCTTCGGCAGCCAGACGTGCTTCTTCTTCCGCCAGGCGCGCCAGCTCGGCGGCTTCTGCTTCGGCAGCGGCCTTTGCCTCACGCGCGGCCTTGGCGGCGGCACGCTTTTCATTCTCGGCCTGTTCCTTGGCGGCGGCGCGGGCGGCACGCTCGGCCAGCACTTCAGGGCTGACCTGAGGTTTCGCCTTCAATTTGGCGAGCGCCTTCGCCTTTGCTTCCGCGGCGGCTTTCACGCGGTCTTGAAACGCCGGCTCCTTGTATCCTGCCATCAATTGTTACTCAGTTCCTTGAATTGCTATGGTTGGTGCAGCGAAGCCGCAAGGCCTGACCTAGCACCAGCATTTACGATGGCAGCGAAATACGAGCCGCAAATCGGCTCAGGACCGATACCATCATGGTCAGCGAACGCGCCTGTAGCACATTTCGTTGCAAGGCCAAGCCGCTTGCGGAACTATGACATGGTTCGTCATCGCACGATCCTTTGTTTATGAAGGCGCGATGTTGCAGATTCTGATCGACGCCGATGCCTGTCCCGTCAAGGAAGAGACGTATCGCGTCGCCACGCGGTACAAGGTGCCCGTGGTGGTGGTCAGCAACAGCCCGATCCGCACGCCGCGCGATCCGTTGATCTCACGCAAGGTGGTGAGTGACGCCTTCGATGCGGCGGATGACTGGATCGTGGAGCAGGCAGGCCCCGGCACCATCGTGATCACCGCCGACATTCTGCTGGCCGACCGCTGCCTGAAACTGGGCGCGGACGTGGTGGCGCCCAATGGCAAGCCGTTCACCACGTCCTCGATCGGCGGCGCCATCGCGGTACGGGCGATCATGGCGGACTTGCGCGCCGGGGGTGACGTGGTGGGCGGCCCGCCGCCGTTCAGCGCCAGCGATCGCTCCCGCTTCCTCTCCACGCTTGACCTGGTGGTGGGAAAACGGAAGCGGGCAGCCGGATCATGAATTGTCGGGCAGGGGAATGAATTCGTCGTCCCCCGGCACCCGCGCGAAGCGGCCTTCGCGCCAGTCACGCTTGGCCTGATCGATCCGCTCGGCCGAGGTTGAGACGAAGTTCCAGAAGATCTGCCGCGCTTCCGGGAACGGCTCGCCACCCACCAGCATCAGCCGCGTATCGCCCGTGCCGCGCAGGACGATTTCAGCACCCGGCTTGAACACCACGAACTCGCCGGTTTCGAACCGGCCCTCCTGGCCGACGATCTCCACCGCGCCGGAAACGACATAGATCGCCCGCTCCACATGCTCGGCCTTGAGCTGGTAGCGCGCACCGTCTGCCAGCAACAGGTCGGCGTAGAGCGTGTCGGAATAGGTCTTTACCGGGGATCGCAGTCCATCCGCCTGGCCCACCACCAGGGACAGGCGGACGCCTTCGGCCTCGGTCGTGGGGATCTGGTCTGCGGCATAGTGATCGAACGCGGGGTCGATCTCCTGGTCGGCGGCGGGTAGCGCGATCCATGTCTGGAGCCCGAACAGCGGGCCGCCGGTGCTGCGCGCCGAGGCCGGGCTCCGCTCGGAATGGACGATGCCCGATCCTGCCGTCATCAGGTTCACCGCGCCGGGTCGGATCGTCTGGAGCGAGCCTAGGCTATCGCGATGCTCGATCTCGCCTTCGAGGAGATAGGTCAGCGTGGAGAGACCGATGTGGGGGTGAGGGCGCACGTCCAGCCCCTCGCCGCCGTGAAACGCGGTCGGCCCCATCTGGTCGAAGAAGATAAAGGGACCCACCATCCGCCGCTGTGCAGAAGGCAGCGCGCGGCGCACGGTGAAGCCGTCTCCCAGATCGCGCACCGGGGGCAGGATCACCAGGTCCACGCTTTCGGCGTCGCTCGATCGGATGGTCATGGGTCGTCTCCTCGTTCGTGTGTCGTTGATGAGGGTCTAGCCGATCGCGGGGGCCGTGTTCAGTGGATTAAAGTGGACGCAACTGTTCGAGATTGTTGAATAGTTCGCCGCCTTTTTCGCTCGACACGAACGGGAGGGGAGGGAGCTACACTACGGGGGAAGGGTTGTGGCCGGTTCAAGTCGTGCCCGTCCACGACCCACCCAGCGCGCGGAACAGATCGACCTGCGCGAACGCCACATCGCGGGTGGCGGCGGCGTACTCCGCCTCGGACTGAGCGAGGGTGCGCTGCGCATCCAGCACGTCTAGGGCATCGATCTGCCCCCGTCGTTGGCGGGCCAGGCCGACATTGGCCGCACGCTCGGCAGCGCTGCGGGCCGAGGCGAGGCGCTCCTTGCGCAGCAGGGCGTTGCGATAGTTTGACAGGGCCGTCTCGGTTTCCTCCAGCGCCCGCAGCACGGCGCCGTCGAACGTGGCGAGATCGGCCTGGGTATCGGCGCGCGCGGCCCCGATCCGGGCGCGGATACCTTCCTGGTTGGGAAAGGCCCAGGAGATCAGCGGTCCCAGCAGCCAGCGCAACGGTCCGCCGCCCAGAATATCTCCGCCGCCGATCGCCGTGGTGCCGATGGCCCCACCCAGCGAAATGCGCGGGTAGAGGTCCGCCGTGGCGACGCCGATGCGCGCGGTGTCTGCCGCCAGCCGTCGCTCCGCCGCCTTAACATCGGGACGGCGCGCCAGCAGGGTGCGCCCATCGCCGACCGGGATCGGCCGGCTGACGTCGGGTGTATCGCGGCGGACACGTGCCGCCTCCGGCAGGTCCTGCGGGGTGCGCCCGGTCAGGGTCGCCAGGCGGAACAGCGCGCCCTCGCGCGCGGCCTGCAGCGCCGGGATCATGGCCGCCTGCTGCTCGCGCAATTGCGTCACGCGGATCACGTCCAGGCGCTGATTAAGGCCGCGTTCGAACCGCGCATTGGTGATGCGCTCCGATCGAGTGAGCAGGTCGACCGTGCTTTGCGCCACGGCGATCTGTTGCGCGGCGCTGGCGGCGTCGACATAGGCGCGCACGGTATCGGCCACCACTGTCACCCGTACCGCGTCGGCGTCTTCCTGCGCGGCGGAGAGATCGGCGCGGGACGCCTCGACGCCGCGCTTCACCCGGCCGAACAAGTCCAGCTCGTAGGAGATGTTGAACTCACCATCGACGACGCGGTTCTCCCGGTCCATGCCAGGCAGCACCTGCATCGCGGAGGAGCGGCTCTGCCGGACCGAACCCTGAACCCCGGTCTGCGGCAGGGCCAGGTTGCGTGAACCGCGCAGCTGCGCGCGGGCCCGCTCGATCCGCGCCACCGCCACGCGTACGTCAGTGTTGGCGGCCAGGGCATCGCGGACCAGGCCGTCCAGCACCGGATCGTCATAGAGCCGCCACCAGTTGCCGTCGGGCTCGGCGGTCGACACCACCGGAGATGCGCTGCCGATGAACGGCGTGGCGGCGCTGGGCGGGGTCGCAGGGGCGACGAAGTCCGGCCCGACCGCGCAGGCGGAGAGCGCCGTGGCGGTCAGCAATGCCGCAAGGGATTGCTTCAACATGCTCATATCTCCTGTCACTCAGCCGGCAACGCGGTGGTGTCATGGCCGTGTGCGATATTGGGCGCGGGGCGGGGTTTGCGCCGCAGCCGCTCGGCTAGATTGCGGCACACGACGTAGAAGGTGGGAGTGAAGATCAGCCCGAACCCGGTCACGCCGACCATGCCGAAGAACACCGCCGTGCCCAGCGCCTGGCGCAGTTCCGCACCGGCCCCTTCGGCAATCACCAGCGGCACCACGCCCAGGATGAAGGCGAAGCTGGTCATCAGGATCGGACGCAGGCGCGTGCGGGCGGCGTGGACGGCGGCATCGATGGTGGACATGCCCTCCTCCTCCGCCTGCTTGGCGAACTCGACCACCAGGATCGCGTTCTTGGCCGCCAGCGCGATCAGCACGACGAGGCCGATCTGGGTCAGGATGTTGTTGTCCAGCCCCCGGATCTGCACGCCCAGCATCGCCGCGAACAGGCACATCGGCACGATCAGCACGATGGCCAGAGGCAATGTCAGGCTTTCGTACTGAGCGGCCAGCACCAGGAAGACAAAGAACACCGCCATGCCGAACACGATGCCTGCGGTATTGCCGGCCGTGCTCTGCTGATAGGCGATGCCGGTCCACTCATGGCCATAGCCGGCAGGCAGGTTAGCATCGGCGATGCGCTCCATCGTGGTCAGCGCCTGTCCGGTCGAGTGGCCGGGGGCGACGCCGCCGTCCACCTCGATCGCGCGCTGCAGGTTGTAGCGCACCACGCGGTAGGGGCCTGTCTTGTCCTCAAAGGTCGCCACGGAGCCCAGCGGCACCATCGCGCCGGTGATGGAGCGGGTCTTCAGGTTGGCGATGTCCGCCGTCGATCCGCGATAGGGCGAGTCCGCCTGCGCGGTGACGCGATAGGTGCGGCCCAGCAGGTTAAAATCGTTCACGAACGCGGAGCCGAGATAGACCTGCAACGCCTCGAACACGCGCTGCACCGGCACGCCCAGCATGTCCGCCTTGGCACGATCGACATCGGCAAAGACGCGCGGGGTCGCCGTGTTGAACAGGCTGTAGACCTGTTTCAGCTCGGGCGCCTGATTGGCCTCCTTCAGCAGCGGGGCGATGGCCTTCTGCAACTCGGCGTAGCCACGGCCCTCACGGTCCTGCACGATCATGCGATAGCCGCCCGCCGGGACGATGCCGTTGATGGTGGGCGGCGGCAGAAGAACGATCTGCGCCTTGTCGTAGCCCTTCATCGCGGCTTGCGCCTGTTCCATGATCTTGGCGTACGTCGCGCCGACCTTGGCCCGGTCCTCGAAGCTTTCGAACGGGAAGTAGATCGCGGCGGAATCGGGGGAAGCGGTGCGCGAAGGCCCGTGGAGCCCGGCGAACATCACCGCGCCGCGAATGCCCTTGATCGGCAGGATGCGGGCGGCCATTTCGCGCGCCACCTCGTCGGTGCGGGCGAGCGAGGAGCCCGGCGGCAGGAATGCGGCGGCCATGAAGTAGCCCTGGTCCTGCTGCGGCACGAAGCCGGCAGGCGTGGTCCAGAACAGGCCCAGCGTCGCCAGGATCAGCGCGGCATAAGTCGCCATCATCCGCAGCGGGGCCTGCACCAGGCGGTGAGTAAGCCCGGCATAGCGCTCGCTCATGCGTTCGAACCCGTGGTTGAACTTGTCCCCGGCGCTCTGCACCCACTGCTTCCAGCGCGGTGCGGTCGTCGGCACGCGCTCACGATGCTTGAGCAGGATCGCGGCGAGGGCGGGGGACAGCGTCAGCGAGATCAGCAGCGAGATCACGGTGGCGGTAGAGATCGTCACCGCGAACTGCTGATAGAACGCGCCCGAGATGCCGCTGATGAACAGCGTCGGCACGAACACCGCGCACAGCACCAGCACGATCGCCACCAGCGCGCCGGACACCTCGTCCATGGAGCGCCGTGCCGCATCGATCGGGCGCATGCCGTCCTCGATATAGCGTTCCACGTTCTCGACCACGACGATCGCGTCGTCGACGACGATGCCGATCGCCAGCACCAGCCCGAACAGCGACAGGTTGTTGAGCGAATAGCCCAGCGCCGCCAGCATCACGGCGGTGCCGATCAGCGAGACCGGAATGGCAACGATCGGAATGATCGCGGCGCGCCAGTTCTGCAGGAATACCAGGATGACGATGACGACCAGCACCACCGCCTCGAACAGGGTGTGATACACCGCGTCGATCGACTGGCCGATGAACTCGGTGGGGTTGTAGATCACCGAATATTCCATGCCCTTGGGGAAGGACTTGGCCAGCGTATCCATTTGCCCGCGCACGGCCTCCGCCGCGGCCAGCGCGTTGGAGCCGGGCCGCTGCATCACCGCCATGACCACGGTGGGCTTGTTCGAAAGGTAGGTGTTGGTGTTGTAGTCCTGCGCGCCCAGTTCCACGCGGGCGACATCGCGCACGCGGACCTGGCGGCCATCGGGATCAGTGCGGACCACCACGTCCGAGAATTGTTCAGGCGTCTGCAGGCGCCCCTGCAGCTCCACGCCCACCTGATAGGCGTTGCCCTTGTCATAGGGCGGCGCGCCCAGCGCTCCGGCGGAAACCTGCACGTTCTGCGCGCGAAGGGCCGACACGATCTCTCCGGGGGTCAGGTCCATCGCGGCGGCGCGGCCCGGATCGATCCAGATGCGCATGCCGTAGTCGCGCGCACCATAGAGCCGCACGTCGCCCACGCCTTCCACGCGCGCCAGCTTGTCGCGCACCTGGGTCAGGGCATAGTTGGAAAGGTAATCGCGCGGCAGGCTGCCATCGGGCGATTGCAGGTTCACCACCATCAGGAAGTCCGGCGACGTCTTGTTGGTGACGACACCCAGCTGCTGCACTTCGGGCGGCAGGCGCGGCGTGGCGACGGCGACACGGTTCTGCACCAGGACCTGCGCGGCATCCAGATCCGTGCCGATCTTGAAGGTCACCGTGATCGTGGTCTTGCCGTCTCCCGTGGACTGCGAGTCCATGTAGAGCATATCATCGACGCCGTTGATCTCCTGCTCGATCGGCGCGGCCACCGTATCGGCCACGGTCTCGGCGGAGGCGCCGGGATATTGTGCGCTCACCGTGACGGTGGGCGGCACGATGTTGGGATATTGAGAAACCGGAAGGCCGAAAAAGGCGAGCGCGCCCACCACGGTGATGATCACCGCGATGACGCCCGCGAAGATCGGCCGGTCGATGAAGAACCGGGAAAATCGCATGAGCTGTGTCCCTGCTGGGCGCGCGAGGGCGCCGGGGATTTATCTGGATCGGGCTGAGAAGCGCGAGATCAGTTTAAGGTCGCCTGCGCCGCCATCGGCGCGTTCGGACCGGCCGCCGGACCAGGCGGAGCCTTCGTAGGCGCGATCCGGCCGGGCTTGGCATCCACCTTTGATCCTGCGACCGCCCCGGCGAAGTTGCTGATCACCACGCGGTCATCAGGCGCAAGGCCGGACTGGATCACGCGCAATCCATTGACGAGGGGGCCCAGCTGTACCGGCTTGGCGGCAACCACGCCGTCCTTGCCGACCACCAGCACCACCTTGCGCGCCTGGTCGGACTGGACGGCCTGATCGGGCACCAGCATCGCGCGGACCTGGCCGCTTTCCGCCAGGCGCATGTTGCCGAACATTCCGGGCGTCAGGAAGCCGTTGGGATTGGGCACCACCGCGCGGATGCGGATCGTGCCGGAGCGCGGATCGAGGCCATTGTCGGTAAAGTCCAGCCTGCCGTTCCAGCGATAGTCGGCCTCGTCCTGCAAGCGCACCTGCACGTCGGCGGCGGCTTGCCCGGCCTGTCGCTGGCGCTGCGTCTTGAGGAAGAGCGCTTCGGAGGCATCGAAGTTGAAGTAGATCGGATCGACCGCGTTGATCGTGGTCAGCAAAGTGGCCGTGGCCGCGCCATCGCCTGATACCAGGTTGCCGATGTCCACCTTGCGATCGGACACGCGGCCCGAAATCGGCGCGCGCACGGTGGCGAATTCCATGTCGAGCGAGCGGCGGTTGAGCCGCGCCTGCGCTCCTGCAAGCGCCGCTTCCGCCGCCCGGACCTTGGCGCGCAGCTGATCCACCTCGCTGGCGGCCATCGCCTCGTCCCCGGTCAGCCCGGCGACGCGGCCATAGTCCGACCGGGCGAGCGTCAGGGCGCTGCGAGCGGAGGCGACATCGGCCTGCGCCTCGGCCAGCGCGGCGCGGTACGGCCGGGGGTCGACGACAAACAAGGCCTGGCCCTGCCGCACGAAATCACCGTCATGGAACAGGATCTGCGTCACCGCGCCCGATACGCGCGGGCGAACCTCCACGGTGCGGCTGGGGGCGAAACGGCCCACGAAATCGTTCCATTCCGTCACTTCGCGCACCAGCGGCGCGGCGATCTGGACGGCGGCGGGCGGTGGCGGCGCGGCATCGGCCTGCTGTCCGGACAACATCTTCCAGCCGATACCGGCGACCAGCACCACCGCGATCACGCCGATCGCGGTATTGCGGCGGCTTCGGCGCGGGCCTGCGGCGGGCTCCGCCGAAAGATGCCGCTCGTCGGTGGGCAGCGGAATTTTGATAGGCGAGTTCACTGGCGATGCTCCGGCGAATAAGGTCTGTCCGCCGCCGTTTCGGCGCGGCAGCGGCAGGCGAGCCTTTGGGGCCGCGCCCCAAGGCACGACCTTGCAAGGCCGATCGATGGCACGCCCGGAAAGGGCGCATGGATTGTTGTTATTTTTTTCGGAAGCTCAGCAGCTGAGTGTCGAGGTTCCGCTCCCATGAGGATTACTATACCGTTTGGTATATAAGGCAGTCGCCGACTGCGTCAACCGGTTTTGTACCAGAAGGTAATCTATTTGCACGTTCTTTGTTACAACTGTGAACGGCATGTTCATGCTCAGCCTTGGCAAGTGGCGTATTTCCGGGCTTTGACCGGCTACGCTGGTCTTCGCTAAAAGTGCCTAATGACAGATCAGACAAACACCGCGCGCGATGGCATCTTCGATTCCGGGGGCTGGGTGCTCCAGGTCCACGGCGGTGCCGGCGCGATGCGGCGGGGCGAACTGGACTCGGCGCTCGAAACCGCCACGCATGCCGGGCTGACGCAGGCGCTGGTGGCAGGCGCGGCGATCCTGCGCCGGGGCGGTGCGGCTCTGGACGCGGTGGAGGCCGCAGTGCGCGTGCTGGAAGATGATCCGGCGTTCAATGCAGGCCACGGCGCGGTCTTCACGGCGGACGGGACGATCGAACTGGACGCGGCGGTCATGGACGGCGCCACGCGTGCAGCCGGAGCCGTTGCTGGTGTTACCCGCGCGCGCAACCCCGTCACTCTGGCCCGCGCGCTGATGGAACAGACGCCCCACGTTCTGGTGGCTGGCCCCGGTGCCGATCGCTTCGGCGAGGAAGTCGGCGTCGAGCAGGTCGATCCCACATACTTCCACACGGCGGAGCGCTGGCGGCAGCTGGAAAAGATGCGCGAGTGCGGGCAGGGCAAGGCCGTTTTCGATGCCGACGTGAAGTTCGGCACCGTGGGCGCGGTGGCGCGCGACAGCCAGGGCCACCTCGCCGCCGCCACCTCCACCGGCGGCCTCACCGGCAAGCGTCCCGGCCGGGTCGGCGATTCGCCGTTGATCGGGGCGGGCACGTTCGCGGATGATCGGTCCTGCGCGGTATCGGCCACCGGCTCTGGCGAGTTCTACATCCGCGAAGGCGTAGGCCATGAGATCGGTGCGCGCATCCGCTTCCTGGGTGAAAGCGCGCAAGTGGCGGCGGACGTTGTGCAGGCGGAGACGAAAGCGCTGGGCGGCGAAGGCGGCCTGATCGCGATCGGCCATGATGGCGCGGCGGTCTGGTCGTTCAACACGCCCGGCATGTATCGCGGGCGCGTTGCCGCCGATGGCGAAATGACGGTGGCGATTTATGGCGATGAGTAGGGCGGCGGTCTAAGGGTTTCGGGCGCTGCGGTGTCTCGACTTCGCTCGACACGAATGGAGGAACAGGCGCGGTAGCGGCTTCCCCCAAGTTCGTCAGCGCCGCGAAAGCGTGAAACCATTTCCCGCCTGAAGCGGCCCGACCCTCACCCCAGCATCAGCATCGCCGGTAAGAGAAGGCCGAAAGCCGCCATCGCCTGCACCGCCTTGCGAAAGCGCACGTCGGCAACCGAGGGGATCGAAGCCAGCAGGATCATCACCAGGCCGATCCAGAAGATCGCCACCAGCGGCGCGCCGTTGCCCAGGGCCTTGCGGGCGACGAAGGTCATGCCCAGCATGAACGGGCTGCCCCACACCACGCCATCCCACAATCGGTGCAGGCGTGGCTCCACATGGCCACGGCGGCGGCGCTTGCCCAACCAGATGAACACTCCGGTCGCGCAGATGCCGGTCAGCGCGGCGCCCAGCACAAGGTAGGCCAGCTTCACCGGCAAGCCGCCGAAATTGCCGAAGTGCAACCCGTAGATCGATGCTCCGGCCTGCTGCCCGATCGCGCCATCGGACAAGCCCGCGATGCCCAGCAGCCGCCCGCGCGCGTCGTAGCGATAGCTTTCGCCAAAGATCAGCCGATGCGGATGACGGGCCGAGACGACCACTTCCTGTCCAAGCGTGCCCGGCTCATGAATGGTGACGTAGGTAGGCACCGCCTGCGGATAGGTGCGGGTGAAATTGGTGATCACGGCGGCGACATCGGCGGGCGGGGCGGGCTGCGCGTTCGGCTTGCCCTCCGGCCCGAACAGCGGCGCGTAGACCGCTTCCACGTTGCCGTCCTTGAATAGCGCGGCCAGGCCCATCGCGGTCACGCTGCCCAGCCCGATGATCGCGCCGGTCAGCGCCAGCGCGGTGGAGAAGGGCAGGGTCCAGACCGAGAGGCGGTTGTGCCAGTCCGCCAGGCCGACGCCGTTGCTGTCCCGCGCGCGCAAGTTGAAGGCATCGCGGAAGACGCGGGGATGGGCGATGATACCCGTCAGCGATAGCGCCAGCAGCATCGCCCCCAGCGCACCCACCACTGTCAGCCCGACGACGGAGGGCAGGTTAAGCGTGTAATGCAGCGCGATCAGGAAGTCCGACCAGGCGATCTCTTCCGGCCCGGCGATCGTGCCGTCCGGGTTGAGGTGGACCGCGCCGGTGTCCGTGGTGATCGTGGCGCGCGGAAGGTCATCCACCGGCATGTGAACGAACAAGTGAGTGGTGGTGGGCTTGCCCTTTTCGCTCGCCAGCACCGCCTCCACGCCGCGTTGCACGGCCTGGGGGGCGATCGCCGGCATCTCGGGCGCGTCGCGCTGCTCCAGCCGCTGAAGCTCGGGATAGAACACGCTGATCGTGCCCGTCAGGCAGACGATATAAAGCAAGGCGCTGGTCAGCAGGCCGATCGCCGCGTGGGCGGAAAGCGCGCGCTTGACGCTGGAGGGTTCGGGCGCTGCCGTCATGAAAGCACTCCTAGCGCGAGACAGGGCCAAAGCGGAAGACTGGCGAAGGCCAGCAAGCGGAACTGCCCGCGCCGGTCGCTCTCCATCAGCAGCAGATACGCCAGCACGGCCCATGCCAGCGGGGTCAGCGTCAGCGCCAGGAAGAACGCGTTAGCTTCTCCCGCGCCGGTGAACAGCAGGAGGCTGGCCCCGGCCACGGCGATGCCGATCCCCAAAATACCCGCGATCAGCCCCACCATGATGAACGTCAGCACGCGTCCCATCAGGCGCAGCGGTTCGCCCCGCTCGGCGATGATGCCAGCGCGGCGGTTTGAGGCACGCATCTTGCCTGGGCGGCAGCGAAAGGCTGCCCAGGCGAGCAGCACCAAGGCGGCGCCCATCGTCCATAGCGCGGTGACCGAGGTGCCCCAGGCGCCCGCTGCCTGCCAGCCCAGCACGGCTCCGGTCAGGATCAGCAGCCAGCCCGCCAGGTTCAACGGATGCGAGCGGCGATCCTGCTGCCAGGCATAGCGCAACACGCCCACGCCCAGCATTCCGGCAAGCGATCCAGTGAGGAGAACGCCGCCCAGCGCCATCAGAAGCGGTAGCTCACAGTGCCGAACACCTGCCGCTCTTCGCCCATGAAGCAATCGCCCCGCGCCAGGCAGGCGGAGTAGAAGCGCTTGTCCAGCAGGTTCGTGGCGTTGACCGAGAAGGTCCAGTGTTCGCGCCAGCGCAATTCGGCCAAGGCATCGACCAGTGTGTAGCTTGGCGTGCGCAAGCCGTTGGGGAAAAAGGATTCGCTATAGGACTTGTTCGCTCCGGAATAGCGCACGCCCCCGCCCAGCAGCAGCCTCAGTTCGTCCGACAGATCGAACGGACGCGAAGCCCACAGGGAGGCGTTGTACTTGGGCACGTTCTCCATCTGCTTGCCGATTTCATAGGCGTAGGTCGACTTGGACACCGCCGCGTCGTTGTAGCTGAAATTGGCGACGATCTGCAGGCCGCCGGGGAAGGTGGCGTTGCCTTCCACTTCGATGCCCTTCGACGTGCTTTCGCCGACCTGGCGCTGGCCACTGGCACCCGGAGTGACGGCAACTGGCGTGTTGGTCTGCTTGATATGGTACCCTGTCACCGTGAGGATCGCCCAATCGGTGGGGTGGAACTTCACGCCCGCTTCGAACTGGTTGCCGCGCTGGGGTTTATAGACGCGGCCATCGAAGGCCAGGCCGATGATCGGGTCGAAGCTCTGGGTAAAGCTGAAGAAGGGCGAGACGCCGTCAACGACATCGGCGATGATGCCGGCGCGGAACGTCGTCGCGCTTTCGTCCAGCGCGCGGATGCCGAAGCTATTGGTCGTCACCTTGTCACGACGCGCGCCCAGCACCACCGACGCACGGTTGGCGATGCGGATCTGGTCCTGCAGGTAAAAGCCCAACTGCTTTTGCACCGTGTCGTCACTGAGAGCCGCGCCGCGTGGAAGGCCGCCCCCGAAATCGGACAGGGCATCGTAATTGATGTTGTAGATGTCGATGTATTCCTGGCCGAGTGCGCCGACCTTGCGCACGCGGCTGCGGCTGTAATCGACCCCGGCCAGAAGGACGTGCTCGATCTGGCTGCCGGTGTTAAACGTCCATTGCAGGTTGTTGTCGGTGGAAAAGATCTCCATCCGCGCCTTGCTGGTCTCGAAATAGTTGCCGATGATCCGCTGCGCCGGATCGGGGATCGCCACACCATCGGCATCAAACTGGCCCGGCAGCACATAGGGGTTCAGCGGATTGGCGTAGCTGTTGGGATAGTGCGTGCGGTAATCCACGTCGCTATCGATGTAGCGGGCCTTGAGGCTGATCTTCACCGCATCGTTGAAGCGGTGGCTGATCATGCCGGTTCCTTGCAGCAGGCGGCCGTCGTAGCGGTCCCAGCCGGGCTTGCCGATGAATAGATCGTTGCGCAGCTTGCCGTTGGGATTCGGCAGAATCGTACCGACCAGCGGCAGGAACTGCGCGGTCGAGCCGCCATCGTCCTCTTGATAGAGGCCGAGCAGCGTGACGTCGGTCTGGGCCGAGGGCCGCCAGGTGAGCGAGGGGGCGATCATCACCCGATCGTCTTTCACGAAATCTGTCTGCGTATCGGCATCGCGCACGCGCGCGGCGATCCGGGCGGCCAGCGTGTCGCTCAGCGGGCCGGTGAGATCGGCCAGCACTTCCTTGCGATCGAACGACCCGTAGCGGACCGACACTTCGCCGCCCGTCTCGAACTGCGGCGCCTTGGAGACAAGGTTGAACAGGCCGCCGATCGAACCTTGGCCGAACAGCACCGAGGCCGGACCGCGCACCAGCTGTACGGCCGAGAAGTTGTAAGGATCGGCCGGGATCGTGGCGTAGTAGCTGAATACATCGCGCATGCCGTCACGGAACTGCTGCGCGTTGACGCCGCGTACCTTTACGCCGTCGATCCGGCTGTCCCGGCCATAGGGGTTGGTCTGAACGCCCGAGACATATCGCAGCGTATCACTGACGGAGAGGGCGCCCTGCTGGGTGAACAGTTCATCGGTGACGATGGTAACCGGCTGCGGTGTCTGTAAGGCGGGGGTGTCGGTCTTGGTCATCGCGCCGCTGGCGGCGCGCGCACCGGTTACGATGATGGCGTCCGCCGGCTGCTCTTCTTCCGCGTGAGCGGGGAACGCAACGCTCAGAACGGTCAGCGCGGTTCCGCAAAGCGCGGTAAGACGAAGCCGGTGCATACAGGTATTTCCCTCCGTTGATTGCCCGCTCGATAATGCGAGTAACTCGCAATAACAAGAAGAGAGTTATAGGCGGCACAACGGAAACAATTTGACACAAGTAACCATATGGGTTATACAGCCACGCATCCGGCTAGGCGATGATCACGCAGCGCCGGTGTTTCGAGCCGGCGCCGTGGGCGGAGAGATGCGACGAAATCGTGTCACGTTCCCCAGCGCTCGCGCACAGGTATGTCGTGAAGGGACCGGCTCGACTTGCGAGCCCTATGGCTGGTTCCACATGCCTGCGTCAGGGCCGAGCCGAGGTTCCCACGCCATCGGCCGTTCGCACACAGTGGCTTTTCCCGCGCTCTCCAGCGAAGAGCGCCCCGGTGCCGGCTCGATGTCCGTCCCGTAAACCTCCTGGCGTTATCCCACGCTCGCCGGTGGGCGTCCGCGCTTGTCCGCGGTCACGGACGGTGGCGGATCAGGCCTTCCTGCGTCATGCTGGCGATCATTCCGCCATCCTGCGTGAAGATCGTCCCTCGCGCCAAGCCGCGACCATGCCCCGACCAGGGACTGTCCATGGTATATAGCAGCCATTCGCCCAGCGGTGGAGTCTCATGAAACCAGATCGCGTGGTCCAGGCTGGCGGACTGGATATCTGGAGAGGACCATCCTTTTTCATGGGGCAGCAGCGCGGTGTTGATGAGGCCGTAGTCGCTCACGAGCGCCAGCGCGGTCCGCGCTTGTACTTCGTCTAGCCCGGCGGGCAGGCGGAACCAGGCGCACTGGCTGGGAAGGCCGGGCATCCCGACTGACGGATCGGCCCCCTTCGCGTCGATCTGGCCCACACGCATGTCCAGCGCGAGCGCAAGGTCGCGAAAAGGCCAAGGTAACGTTCCCATCGCCGCCGTAAGAAAGTCGGCCAGCGGCTTGGCAGCCTCCGGGCCGGGCGGTTGCGGCATCGGGCCGCGATAGGCCAGGCCCTCTTCGGGGCGCTGGAACGAGGCTGCCAGGTTCAAGATCGGCCGTCCGTCCTGCAAGGCCACGACCCGGCGATTGGCGAAACTGCCGCCATCGAAATCGCGGATGACCCGGTAGATCACGGGGCGCGTGATGTCCCCGGCGCGCAGAAAATAGGCATGAAGCGAGTGGGCGGCCCGACCCGGCTCTACGGAGGCGACGGCGGACGCCAGCGCCTGCGCGATCACTTGCCCGCCGTAGATCCTGCCGCCTTCTTCGGGCCGCGCCGCGCCGCGATAGAAGTCGGTATCCAGTTCCTCCACTTCCAAAAGGCGCTGAACCTCGAAGACGGAGGCTTCCTGCTCGTTCACGATACCTGGCCCTTTGCCTCGCCGTGATGTTCGCGCAGCCAGTCCTGTGCCTGCTGCTCGATCGATCCCAGCTCTTCCAGCGTCTGTTCGATGGCCTGCTTCTGTTTGGC